>CALBNC010000057.1 GCA_937896195.1 uncultured Gammaproteobacteria bacterium | reverse complement strand
CAGGGTTCAAATCCCTGTCCCTCCACCATCTTAATTCTTATATATCAGGGCTTTTAACTTCCAAGTCTTATATAGAAACAACAAAAAATATTTAAAAATTTACCACCTATTAATGGTGGTTGATAATTTTAGTTAGAACTCTCTTCTATTTCTTAATTTTCAGATAGTGAAGCAATACTTATGTGTTTCATCCTCTAATGGGTTTTTATAATTTATACTGTCATAAAAAGCTATATTTAAATCAATATCTTTTATTATTTTCTTTTTGGGCGGGGTCTGATGGAAACAATTCAATACACAATATCTGGCATGACTCAAGATGGCCAAAAATTTAGGCCAAGTGATTGGACTGAGCGATTAGTTTGCACTCAGCCTGAGCAGTTAAAGCGCTATAGTGGGCATTTAAAAATTCGAAGGATCAACGGCATCAAATCCATTGTTTTTGACGACCAGCTAAAATATGCTTGTGCATTTACGTTTGAGCGACTCGTGTCTTTTGCTGAAACCAATCATTTACTGATGACTCAAGAGGCAATTAAAAGTTAGGCGCCTTAATCAACATAAGGCCCATGCTGATAAATTGGCTGCTTGTGTGGAATGCCGCTAGCAAACATAAACTCACTGTCTGTTTTTGCTTTAATGGATAAATTCTGCGCTTCGTTAGCTTTAATAAGTAATGATTCAGTCGTACCAAGCGTCTCATCGCCTAAAACAATATCACCCGATAACACATAAATAATTGCATTCAACCCATGATTAATATAGATCTGGTAGTGCTTATTTTGTTCCAGCGTTACGTGTTGATAAGTAATATTCGTGTGTAGCTTAATCGGAGAGGCTTCACCAACAATCGTTCGACAGTGCCCACCTTCAAAGGGGGTTAGCGGTAAATTTTCACTTAATGCCTGCTGATAACTTGGCTTAATTGTCTTTAAGTGCTTAGGTAAATTAATCCATAACTGAATACCAATACTCTGGCCTTTTGCTGCTGGCATTTCTGAATGTGCCATACCCCTCCCTGCACAAAATACCTGAGCACCACCTTTGCCAACAAAAGCATCGTTACCCAAATTGTCTTGATGATGCATGCCACCAGTTAGCATATAAGTAATTGCCTCGAAACCACGATGTGGATGTTCTGGAAAACCGTGTCCAGCTGTAATATTAAAATGATCCCACAATACAAACGGATCAAAATTCATTCGTTTTGATATTGGGAACAGTCGATTAACAGCCACGCCATCGCCTTCGAGCGTTTCTTGGGTATAGGCTTTAGTAAACATACCCATACTTTGTTGTAAATTGTTTGTTATTC
Organism: uncultured Gammaproteobacteria bacterium; assembly: GCA_937896195.1. GTDB lineage: Bacteria > Pseudomonadota > Gammaproteobacteria > PS1 > Pseudothioglobaceae > Thioglobus_A. Next base: position 22,875 of record CALBNC010000057.1, on the reverse strand, counting down.
ATACTACAATACTAGCATGATTATTGGCATCCCAAAAGAAATTAAAATGCATGAGTATCGCGTGGGCTTAACACCACAAGGCGCTAAGATGCTGACTAAGTCTAGGCATAAAGTCATTGTAGAAACCCATGCGGGCGATGCCATTGGATTTAGCGATCAAGATTATCAAAACTCAGGTGCTGACATTGTTCAGCAGGCCAGTGATATTTTTGAACAATCAGAGCTGATTGTTAAGGTCAAAGAGCCACAAAAGGTTGAATGCAGAATGTTATCTAAAGGTCAAACATTATTCACTTATCTACACCTAGCGGCCGATCCGACACAAACTGAATTATTATTAGCATCAGGTGCCACTTGTATTGCTTATGAAACCATCACTGATGACAATGGACGCTTACCCCTGCTTCAACCCATGAGTGAAATTGCAGGCCGAATGTCAATTCAATCTGGCGCCCACCACCTAGAAAACACTCAAGGTGGGTCTGGGGTGTTACTCAGTGGGGCTTTTGGCGTAGGCTCAGCCCAAGTATTGGTACTGGGAGGTGGCGTTGTGGGCACGAATGCGGCTAAAGTGGCCTTAGGCATGGGTGCTGATGTGACAATCCTTAATCGCTCAATTTCAGAGCGACTAACCAGTTTTCAACAGCAGCACGGTGCCCAACTGACTGTCAATTTATCCAGCCAAGCCAACATTGAACAACAACTAAAAACAGCCGACTTGGTGATTGGCGCAGCACTTGTTGTAGGCGCTTCAGCACCAAAACTGATTACCCAAGATATGCTTAAGTTGATGAAAAAAGGTTCTGTGTTGGTTGATGTCTCGATTGACCAAGGCGGCTGTTTTGAAACCTCAAAGATGACCACGCACGACAAGCCAACCTATGTGATTGACGACATTATTCATTATTGTGTGGGTAATATGCCTGGTGCGGTTGCACAGACTGCGACTTTGGCGCTCACTAACGCAACACTGCCTTATGTTATTGAGTTTGCCGATAAAGGCATTCAAAAAGCCTTGCTTGGTAATTCAAATCTGGGGAATGGATTAAATATTTATCAAGGCAAAGTAACTCACAAAGCGGTTGCTGAAAGTCTAGGTTATCAACACAGTTCAGTCAGTTTCTAAACGCCGTACTGATCTCGATAAGCCTCAATACGCTCGATCAATGCTTGGTCATCGCCTTGTTTTAAATAGTCAATTAAATGACCTAGGTTGATAATACTTAGCACGGTAATGCCAAAGTTTTCTTCAACTTCTTGAATAGCTGACTTATCACCCTTGCCTTTTTCTTGACGATCAACTGCTACAATAACACCTTTGGCAGTGGCGCCATTTGCGTCAATAATGTCCATCGCTTCACGAATTGCAGTGCCAGCAGTAATAACATCGTCAATAATTAGTACGTTACCCTCTAAAGCATGGCCAACAATATCGCCGCCTTCGCCATGAGTTTTTGCCTCTTTACGATTAAAGCTATAAGGTACATTGATACCGAATGAATCATTCAATGCCATAGCTGCTGCTGTTGCTAGTGGAATACCTTTGTAAGCCGGGCCAAATAAGACATCAAAGTCTAGCTTGCTGACTTGAATGGCTTGTGCATAGAACTTGCCCAATCTTGATAAATGTTCGCCTGTGTTAAAAGCGCCAGCATTAAAAAAGTAAGGACTGACTCTTCCTGACTTAAGCGTAAATTCACCGAACTTTAGTGCGCCAATTTCTAACATAAAATCTACAAAGTCTTTTTGATACTGTTCCATACATTCCTCTAAATCATTAAAATATTCCCAATGAATAGAATTATAACGGCTAATGTCAACGGCATTCGAGCAGCTGAACGAAAAGGTTTTTTTGCCTGGATGAAAATCCAGGATGCCGATGTTGTTTGCGTGCAAGAGATTAAAGCTCAGGAAGATCAATTGGATGAGCGTTTTTATCCTGAAGGCATTTACACCTATTACAAGCCAGCTGAACGCAAAGGCTATAGCGGAACAGGCTTATATTGCAAACATAAACCTGATCGGGTTATTTTTAGTCCTTGGGAAGATTTTGATTTTGAAGGACGCTTTATTCAAGCCGATTTTGGCAAGCTAAGTGTTATCTCAATTTACATTCCATCAGGGTCCGCTAAAGAAGAGCGCCAAAAATATAAAATAGATTTCATGATTGAACGTTTTCTACCTTATTTACAAGCGCTTCAAGAAGATGGGCGTCAATATATTATTTGCGGTGATATTAATATCGTACACAAAGAGATTGATATCAAAAACTTTAAAGGCAACAAAAATCGTTCTGGCTGTCTGCCTGAAGAGCGTGACTATATGGAGCAACTCTTTACTACAGAAAAATTTGTAGATGCATTTCGAGAAGTTAATCAAGAGGCCAATCAATACACCTGGTGGTCAAACCGCGGACAAGCTTGGGCTAACAACACAGGTTGGCGTATTGATTACCAAATACTCAGTGGAAACCTCAAAGGTCGTGTTAAAAATGCCAGTGTGTATAAAGATGAGCGCTTTTCAGACCACTCACCCTTGATCATTGATTACGACTTATGAAGGTAGAAAATACCAAGAGTATTAGAAAAATTCAAAGCTTCGTCAAGCGCTCTGGCAGACTCACAGAGGGGCAAAAATACGGTCTCAAAGAGCTCTGGCCTAACTTTGGCATTGACCCAAAAGCTGGGCAATTAATTAATTTTGACATCGTATTTCCAAAACAACAACCTGTTTTTCTAGAAATTGGCTTTGGTAATGGAGATTCCTTGTTAGAGATGGCCATTAATGAACCTCATCATAATTTTTTAGGCATTGAAGTTTATGAAGCTGGCGTTGGTAGATTAATTAATGAAGCTCATAAACATAATCTTGGCAATTTAAGAGTTTTAAAAGAAGATGCGGTAGAAATATTAAAAGATAACATTAGTGATGACAGCTTGTCTGGATTTCAGTTATATTTCGCAGACCCCTGGCATAAGAAAAAGCATTATAAGCGCCGCATTGTTCAAACTGAATTTATGAATTTAATCTCAAAAAAACTGATTAATAAGGGTTTTGTCCATATGGCAACTGACTGGGAGAACTATGCTGAATATATGATGGAGGTGCTTGAGGCCCACCCACACTTTAAAAACACACTTAGTGCCCATACCTATTCTTTAAGACCTGAGCGACGTCCAATTACTAAGTTCGAAAGGCGTGGTGAGCGATTAGGACATGGCGTTTGGGATTTGCTTTTTACTAACGAGAAATAAAATGATTTTTCCTTTATTTGTAATAATAACCTTGCTTGAAATCTATGTCATAGTTTCAGTTGGCGAATCTATAGGTGGCTTTTCTACGGTTTTATTAGTGGTCATCACAGCCCTTATTGGCTCAACTCTACTCAAACAACAAGGCTGGTCAACCATGGCCAAAGCTCAAAATGCCATAGCTAATGGTCAAACACCGGCATTTGAAATGCTAGAAGGCGTGGTGATACTGATTTCAGGTGTGTTGTTATTAACCCCTGGATTTATTACTGATGCCGTTGGCCTATTAGGATTAATGCCTTTTTCTAGAGCTTATTTTATCGATAATTTATTAAAGAAAAATGCTCAGAAAATTTTTACAAAAAAAGGATCTTCTTTTGTAAATGACTCTCAAACTCCAAAAGAACCAAACACTAAGCAGAAAAATAAAACCCTTGAGGGTGAATTTTGGGAGGATTAAAAACCCTAAGTCAGTGGCTTACTTGGCAGCAAGGTTGTCACACTCAGGAGATTGACCTAGGGTTGGAGCGCATTCAAAATGTTTACTCAAAGCTGTTTCCTAATGGTGTGCCTTTTACAACTATTACCGTTGCTGGCACTAATGGTAAAGGGTCAACCGTCGCTTTTATTGAAAGCGTTTATCTAAAAACTTCCTTTAAAATTGCAAAATTTACGTCACCTCATATTTTAAATTACAATGAGCGCTTTATGGTTGATGGGTCTCAAGCCACTGATCAACAAATTTGCGATGCATTTGAAGAAATTGAACAAGTTAGAGATAATATATCATTAACTTATTTCGAATTTTCAACCTTAGCTGCACTACTTATCTTTGCCAAGCAAAAAGTTAATATTGCCATTTTAGAGGTAGGCCTTGGTGGCCGCCTAGATTCGACTAATGTTGTTGATACAGATATTGCTGTCATTACTAATATCGCTATCGATCATGTTGATTACTTGGGAGATACGCGCGAGCTTATTGGACATGAAAAATCAGGCATCATGCGTGCCAACATACCTTGTGTTTGCGGTGATATCGATCCACCAAAGTCCTTGCAAAAACATGCCGATACCATTGGTGCTTTGCTAGAATTTTTACAACAACCTTATACTGGGAGGTTGTCACTTAAGGGCGATCATCAACAACAAAACGCTGGTTTAGCAGCTTTATGTATTAAAAAATTAGACTATAAATTTGCCGTAGATGATACAACAATCTACCAAGGCCTTGAGTCTGCTCAACTTGAGGCGCGCTTTCAAATTAAGCAAATTCGCAATAAATGCGTAATTTTTGATGTTGCACATAATGAAGCTGCTGTTCATGTTTTGTCAAAAGAACTGGCTAAAGACAAGCAGCCAACATTAGCCATATTTTCAGCCCTTAAGGATAAAAATATTGTCCGCATGATTGGCGCCATCTCACCCAATATTGATGAATGGCTGTTAGTGCCTCTTGACGTTCATCGGGCAGCTGACATGAATTTCTTAATAGATCAATTCCCACTTAAAGCAGTTATTCATGCTTCTGACAGTATGGATTTAGCTATTGACCAAGCGTTAAAACAGCACTCTTATCAGCGTATTGTCATTTTTGGTTCTTTTTATGTAGTGGCAGATGCATTAAAAGTACTTAAGTGATGCTTGATTAGAAAACCTTGTAAAATTGGCGCACATAGCAAAACATTCTCTGGAGAGAGTTGATGAATGAGTTTTTTGTAAATACCTGGAATACAATTATTTTACTGGCTTGGTCTGATTGGGTAACTGTGGTTATTTTGATCGCATTCCTAGTATTGGGCTTTAAGCGAGGCATGGCAAAAGAGTTAATCAACTTTGCTTTTTTATTGCTTGCTATTATTCTTGCGTGGATGTTTTACCAGCCCCTAGCAGTTAGTGTTACAGTTACTTGGCTTCTACTTTCTCATCAATCACATATGGCCATTGCCTTTGGTGTTATTTTTATTGGTGTGTTGCTAATCAAAAAAGCTGTGTATAGGCTCACGGATATCTCATCTCAAATAAGCAATCCATGCGCCTTAAACAGGCTCTTTGCCTACTTTGTATTTTTGAGTGCTGCTGCTATTGTCAGCTGGTACTATTTAGATATTATTGCCAATTTAGGCATCATGGAAATTGTGGTAACAAATGATTCGATGCGAATCGGTTTATCTTTTGCGCTAACCTTTGCTATTATTATTGGAGTATGCTTTAGCATTTCCAATATGTTGAATGTCTCGATTGATTCATCAAAGCCTTGTACATTATCAGTTTTCTTCAAAAAAATTCTCGATGCACTGCATTCTCTTGATCGAATACTAAATGCTAAAAATATTAATAGCAATAGTAATAATTTCGGTGGACTACTGATTGGTCTAATCAAAGGAAGTTTGGTGATTTTAATTATGGTACTGGTATTTCAAAGTATCGACAGCGTCTCTCAACAACACTTCTGGATTGAGGCAAATGGCGCGTTAAGAACCTTCCAAGATGTCGCTTCAGGCATCAAACCTGCTTTGTCAGAATATCTTCTATTTATCAAAAACGAATAAGGAAAACCTTTTATGTGCGGCATTGTTGGCATTCTATCCACTACTAAAAAAGACACGGCTGTCTATATTTATGACGCCCTAACTATTCTTCAGCATCGAGGTCAAGATGCCTCAGGGATTGTCACCGCCCACAAGGGTCGATTCTACATGCGAAAATCTAATGGCTTGGTAAAAAATTCTTTTAGAACTGGGCATATGTCCTCTTTACTGGGAGACATGGGTATTGGTCATGTACGCTACCCAACAGCAGGTAGCTCAAGTGGCGCAGAAGCACAACCTTTTTATGTTAACTCTCCTTATGGTATTGCCTTTGCCCATAATGGCAACTTAACCAATACTAAAGAATTGGCTAAAGAATTATTTGAACAAGATCGAAGACATATTAACACCAATTCTGATTCTGAAATTTTGCTCAATGTATTTGCCAGTGAGCTTGCCAAACAACAAAAACAACATATTAACGAACAAGATATTTTTGCTTCGATCAAACAAGTGCATAAGCGTGTTCGTGGTGCTTACGCTACCATTGGCATTATTCCAGGATTTGGTATTTTCGGCTTTAGAGATCCAAATGGTATTCGCCCACTTATTCTTGGAAAGCGCACAACCCAAGGTGGCACCAAGTATATGCTTGCCTCTGAAAGTGTTGCTTTAACTGCTCTTGGTTATGAAATAACTCAAGATGTTAGGCCTGGTGAAGCGGTTGTGATTGATCGCAAAGGCAATATATTTGTACAGCAATGTGCAGAGCGACCAAAATATTCGCCTTGTATTTTTGAGTTTGTCTACTTTGCTAGACCTGATTCAGTTATTGATAATATTTCTGTATACAAAGCCAGACTTAGAATGGGTGAGCGTTTAGCAGCCAAAATTCACAAAGAGTGGGGTGATGAAAAAATTGATGTGGTTATCCCCATTCCTGACACCTCTCGCGTATCAGCTCTACAATTGGCTAATGAGCTAGGTATAAAGTATTCAGAAGGGTTAATTAAAAATCGCTACATTGCTCGCACTTTCATTATGCCCGGACAAAAACTACGCAAAAAATCTGTTAGACAGAAACTTAGCGCTATTGGGCTTGAGTTTAAAGGTAAGAATGTACTACTAGTAGATGACTCTATTGTTAGAGGCACAACCAGTGAGCAAATTGTCAAAATGGCCAGAGATGCTGGTGCTAAAAAAGTCTTCTTTGCTTCAGCTGCACCTGCTGTTCGCTATCCTAATGTTTATGGTATCGACATGGCCAGTGAAAAAGAATTTATCGCCCACAATAAAACCACTGAGGAGGTATGTCAAGCCATTGGCGCTGATCGATTAATTTACCAAGATTTAGATGATCTAATTTGGTGTGTGCAACAAGGTAATAAAGAAATAACCGAGTTTGATTGCTCTTGTTTTGATGGTAAATATGTCACGGGTGATATTAATAAAAAATACCTAGATGAGATTGAAGCTGTGAGAGCAGATTCTGTTAAAGAAAAGAACTACACCAACGAAAGCTCTGAACTCATCTGCAATGATGTAGAATAAACCCTCTTTGTTAATTTTTTAAATTCAATGAAAACTTTAAATTTCGACACTATAGCGATTCGAGAAGGCTACCAAACAACAGCTGAACAAGAGCACTCTGAAGCAATATTTATGACTTCAAGTTTTGTGTTTGATTCAGCTGAGCAAGCAGCTAAACGTTTCTCTAAAGAAGAGCCTGGCAATATTTATGCGCGCTTTACCAACCCAACTGTAGGCGCTTTTGAGAGAAAACTAGCCGCACTTGAAGGTGCACAAGCCTGCGTCGCCACTTCTTCTGGCATGGCTGCTATTTTCGCCACTCTAATGGCACTCTTAAAATCGGGTGATCATATCGTTGCTTCGCGTGATATGTTTGGCACAACTACTGTCATGCTAAACTCAATAGTGGCTAAATTTAACATCGACATAAGCTATGTTGATTTGTCTGATTTGTCCGCCTGGGAATCATCCATTAACGACAAAACAAAATTATTCCTACTAGAAACGCCTTCTAACCCATTGGGTCAGGTGGTTGATATTACTGCTCTTAGTAAAATCTCTAAAGCGCATGATATTTTATTAGCAGTTGATAATTGCATTTTAACACCAGCCCTGCAAAATCCAATTGCTCTAGGAGCAGATATTGTCATTCACTCTGCCACTAAATATATTGATGGCCAAGGTCGTTGTTTAGCAGGTGCTGTTTTAGGCACTGAAGATATTATGGAACAGGTACATGGCTTTGTTCGTGCTACAGGGCCTAGTCTAAGTGCATTTAATGCCTGGATTGTTCTTAAAGGCTTAGATACACTTAGCTTAAGAATGAAAGCGCATTCAGATAACGCAATGAAACTAGCAACTTGGCTGGAGCAGCAAGAATCTATCGAAAAAACTCATTACTTAGGTCTTGAGTCTCACCCACACCATCAGTTAGCCAAAAGCCAGCAGTCTGGCTTTGGTGGTATCGTTTCATTCGAAGTTAAGGGCGGTCGCAAGGCGGCATTCAAACTTATCAATGCCACAGAGATTTTTTCCATTACTGCTAATCTTGGTGATACAAAGTCCACCATTACCCACCCATTCAGCACGACACATGGGCGTCTAACAGATGAAGAAAAATCAATGACTAATATTTCTGAAGGATTGGTCAGACTTTCTATTGGACTTGAAGATGTGAACGACTTGATAGCTGATATAAACAAAGGACTTTGATGTATAATTTAATCAAAAATGATACTAGGTAGATCTATGCAAAATTCATATTCATACGAAGAGTTAATTCAATGTGGTAATGGTGAGTTATTTGGCCCAGGTAACGCACAATTGCCACAGCCGCCTATGCTAATGTTTGACAGAATCACTCACATTTCAGATGAAGGCGGATTACATGGTAAAGGTGAAATTGTTGCTGAGCTTGATGTAAATCCTGACTTATGGTTCTTTGGTTGTCATTTCAACAATGATCCCGTTATGCCTGGTTGTCTAGGTTTAGATGCTATGTGGCAGTTAATTGGCTTTCACCTAGGATGGTTAGGCGGTCCAGGACGTGGACGCGCATTGGGTGGTAGTATTAAATTTACCGGTCAAGTACTACCAACTGCTAAAAAAGTTACCTACCGCATTAATCTTAAGCGTGTTATTGCTCGTAAGCTTTACATGGGTATTGGCGATGCAACAATGGAAGTTGATGGCAAGGTTATCTATGAAGCTAGCGGCCTAAAAGTAGGATTATTTACCGATACGAGTGAATTCTAATGAATAGAGTTGTCATCACTGGAATGGGTATTGTTTCTAGCTTAGGCGCAGATTGCAATGAGGTACTAGAATCTTTAAAAACTGCAAAATCTGGTATTAAGTTTGATGAAACCTACGCAGAGCTAGGTTTAAGGTCTAACGTTTCTGGGCAAGTTGCTGAAGTTGATCCAAGTAAGATTATTGATCGAAAAATGATGCGCTTTATGGCAGATGCTGCTATTTACAATGCCATCGCATTGGATCAAGCTATCAAACAATCCGGCCTAACCGAAGAGCAAGTTTCAAACCCACGTACCGGACTTATTATGGGATCTGGTGGCGCTTCTAACCAAAATGTAGTTGAAGCAGCAGACATTCTAAGAGAGAAAGGCATTAAGCGTGTTGGGCCTTATCGCGTTCCACGCACCATGGGTTCAACAACATCAGCTTGTTTGTCAACCATGTTCAAAATTAAAGGTATTAATTACTCAATCAGCTCGGCTTGTTCTACTTCTGCCCACTGTATTGGTAATGCTATGGAACAAATTCAAATGGGCAAGCAAGATGTTGTGTTTGCAGGCGGCGGTGAAGAGCTAGACTGGTCATTAACGATGTTATTTGATGCTATGGGTGCACTATCAAGCAAATACAATGAAACACCTGAAAAAGCATCACGTGCTTACGATGCTGATCGTGATGGTTTTGTAATTTCTGGTGGTGGTGGTGCATTAGTTCTTGAATCATTAGAGCATGCTCAGGCACGTGGTGCAACTATTTTAGCCGAGCTAACTGGTTATGGCGCTACCTCTGATGGTTTTGACATGGTTGCACCATCAGGCGAAGGTGCAAAGCGTTGTATGGAGCTTGCTATTTCTACTGTTAATGGCCCAATTGATTATATCAATGCACATGGCACCTCAACACCGGTTGGTGACACGAAAGAACTTGGCGCTATCAAAGAAGTTTTTGGCGACAATATTCCGAATGTTGGCTCAACCAAATCTTTATCAGGCCATGCACTAGGTGCAGCTGGTGTTAACGAAGCTATTTACTCATTACTCATGATGCAAAATAGCTTTATGGCTGAATCTGTTAATATTGAAAACCTTGACGAAGCTGCTGATGGCATTCCTATTGTTCGATCAACTACCATTCAATCGATTAATCGAGTGATGTCGAATAGTTTTGGCTTTGGTGGTACAAATGCTTGTTTGGTATTCGAAAAATACAAAGCATAAATCAATCCAACTAAACAGATAAAAAAGGCCGCTTAATTTGCGGCCTTTTTAATATACGGAATACTAGTTAACAACCTAAGGCCTAGTATCAATCTCTTGTTTTTCCTTCTCAGATGGCAGCATATCCTCTTTTGTAATGCCCATAGCAAGAATCATAGAGCTAGCAACATAGATCGAAGAATAAGTACCAATAAGTACGCCAATCAATAATGCCAATGCAAAGCTATGAATAGTCTCACCACCCAAAAAGAACAAGGCTATTAACACTAACAAAGTCGTTAATGACGTCATAATTGTTCTAGATAAAGTTTGATTAAGCGCGCCATTAATAATAGTTGCTGGATCTACATGGCGAGTCGAAAGAAAGTTTTCGCGAATTCGGTCAAACACAACAATCGTATCATTAAGTGAATAACCAATGACTGCAAGAACAGCTGCCAATACGGTTAAATCAAATTCAAATTCAAACAGCGAAAAGAAACCTAGCGTGATAATGACATCATGAATAAGGGCAGAAATAGAGCCCAGTGCAAAACGATATTCAAAGCGAAATGCTACATAAATTAAGATACCTATCAATGCGTATAACATTGCCAAGCCACCATCATTAGTCAACTCTTCTCCAACCTTGGGGCCAACAAATTCAACGCGTCGAATGTCTACATCACTGCCCAATAATTGAATTATCTTAGTACTCAGCTTAGCACTTGAAAGTGACTGTGGTTCAAGACGTATTAATATTTCATTGGTAGAACCAAAGTACTGAATATTAGCCCTATTAAAGCCAGCCTCAGCCATTGTCGCTCTAACTTCAGATAGATCTACGCCTTGTTTGTAGCCAACCTCGATTAAAGTTCCACCTGTAAAGTCGATACCTAGTTTTAGGCCATTGGTGGTTAATGTAAAAATACTAAGCACAACCAGCATTGCTGAAAAAATAATAGCATAGGTACCTTTTCCAACAAAATCAATGCTTGGAACGTTTAAAGCTTTTAGGCTCATATCGAGATCTCCTCTAATTTCTTACCGCCATAAATCTTATTAATAATGGCGCGTGAAACAATAATGGCTGTAAACATAGAAGTTACAATACCAATAGACAAAGTAATGGCAAAGCCTTTAATAGGGCCGGTACCAAAACTAAAGAGTACCAGCGAAGCAATCAGCGTTGTAATGCTCGCATCTGCAATCGTTAGTAGCGCTTTATCATAGCCTGCAGCAATAGATTTCTGAATATTGCTATTTGTACCAAGCTCTTCTTTAATGCGCTCAAAAATAAGTACGTTGGAGTCAACTGCCATACCCACTGTTAGCACGATACCTGCAATACCTGGCAAGGTTAAAGTTGCTTGTAATAAAGATAAAACAGCCACAATCATGACCAAATTAAGTGTTAGGGCAACATTGGCCACTAAACCAAAAACTCGATAACGAAATGCCATAAATATTAACACTAAAATAAAGCCAACAATAACACTAATGACGCCTTTGGCAATATTGTCCGCGCCCAAACTTGGACCAATGGTTCTCTCTTCGATAATTTCAATAGGTGCTGACAATGAGCCCGCTCTTAGTAAAAGCGATAAGTTTCTAGCTTCGCGAGCACTATCAATGCCTGTAATTTGGAACCTGGATGAGAAAGTTCCTTGAATGGTAGCTGCATTAATAATATCTTGCGTTTTAGAGCGTTTTTTAACTAACTTACCATTTTCTGAAACTGTTTCAACCTTGTTTTCAATGAACACAACGGCCATACGATGGTGCAAGTATCTTTTTGTGGTATCTAGCATTGCTCGACCACCTGCACTATCTAGTGTGATATTAACCATGGGCGTTGCGTTTTCAGAGTCTACGCCTGAAGCAGCGCCAGTAATATTTTCACCCGTTGCAATCACTCGAGTTTTTAACAATAATGGGCGTCCGTCTCTAAAATAATAAAGCTTAGATCCGATTGGCGCTCTGCCCGATTGAATGGCAGTTTGCGGGTCATTCTTCTCGTCAACTAGACGAAACTCTAGCGTTGCCACTGCGCCAAGAATCTCTTTTGCACGAGCCGTATCTTGCACACCTGGAAGTTGTACAACAATGCGCTCTAAGCCTTGCTGCTGAATAATAGGCTCTGCAACACCCAGCTCATTGACTCGGTTTCTTAACGTGGTAATATTTTGCTTTAATGCATGGCTTTTTGCTTCAGTCAGAGCACTTTCACTAATGCCAATACTAACCACTAATTCATCATCATTGGCAACATCAAGCACAACCAGATCACTTAATTCAGAGTCAATCAAATCTAGCCCAGCATCTTTTGATGTAGGTGTTTTAAAGTGAACCAATACAACATCTCTTTCTTTATTAATACTCTTATAAAGTCGATCTTTTCTAAGCAATGTGCGTAACTCATTGTAAGATTTGTCAAGCGAGCTATTCGCCACCGCCTGCATATCCACCTCTAAAAGAAAATGTACACCGCCACGAAGATCCAAGCCAAGTGACATCGCCTTACCGCCAAAGCTCGACAACCATGCTGGAACAGATGGCGCCAAGTTAAGGGCTGTAACATAATCACGCCCCATTTCTTCTTTCAAGACTTCTTTGGCACTTAGTTGAGACTTGTTATCCTTGAACCTTGCCAAGACTCGACGCCCCACCAATTCAACTGATTTATAACTCACATTTTTATTATCGAGTGTCGCCTTAACTTTGTCCAAATCAGACTGAGAAACGGCCGCATCACCTGCAGCAGAAATCTGCACGGCAAGGTCTGAACCGAAAACGTTAGGTAACGCATACAGTACAGATAGCAATAAGAAAAATGCGATTAAAGTGTTTTTTAGCGCAGAAAATTGATTCATGAAAAACTCGGGTTAATTAAATTTTAGTGCTGCCTTTAGGTAGCTTTTGATTAATACCTTGCTTTTGAACCTTGACCACAACATTCTGGGCAATTTCCAAAGTCGCAAAAGACTCATCAACTGTCGTAACCTTTCCTACAATACCACCATTAGTTACCACTTCATCACCCTCTTTAAGGGCGCCTAATAAAACTTTATGCTCTTTCGCACGTTTCTGCTGAGGTCTGATGAGTAAAAAATACATCAGCACAAACATCACAATTAAAAATGGCAAGCCGCCCATTGGATCGCTCACACCTGATGCCACCTCTTCTGCGAATGCAGGGGTAATAATTAAGTCTAATAAATTCATCTTCTTTTCTCCTATTAATTAATAACGTCTAGTCCGCCCATGTAGCTTTGCAACACGGCTGGAATTTTAATACTGCCATCAGCTTGCTGATGGTTCTCTAATACTGCAACCAAGGTTCGGCCTACAGCAAGACCAGAACCATTTAGTGTGTGTAATAGTTCTGGCTTATTAGTTTCTTTATTTTTATATCTTAGCTGTAAACGACGTGCCTGAAAATCTTCAAAACACGAGCAAGAAGAGATTTCTCTATACGTGTCTTGGCCCGGAAGCCAAACTTCTAAATCGTACGTTTTAGCAGCAGAAAATCCAAGATCGCCTGTGCATAAATTTACCTTTCGATAAGGCAATTCTAACGCTTGCAAAATACCTTCAGCATGAGATGTTAATACTTCTAAAGCTGCATAAGAATCTTGCGCTTTAACCACCTGTACAAGCTCTACTTTTTCAAATTGATGCTGTCGAATCAGGCCACGTGTGTCACGCCCATAAGCACCCGCTTCAGATCTAAAACTTGGTGTATGACCAACAAACTTAAGCGGTAAATCTTTTTCATTGACAATAGTGTCACGCATCATATTGGTAATTGGAACCTCACCCGTTGGTGTCAGGTAAAGTGTTTTAGCTTCACCCTCTTCTCCGTGTAGGTGCGTCTTGAAAAGATCAGCCTCAAATTTAGGCAATTGACCTGTTCCCGTTAAAGATTCACTATTAACCAAGTATGGCACATAAGCCTCGATGTAGCCATTTTTTTCACTATGCTGATCCAGCATAAACTGAGTTAATGCACGATGAAGACGGGCCATCTTGCCTGTCATGACCGAGAATCTAGCGCCTGCAATTTTAGCTGCAGTCTCAAAATCAAGGCCATGCATTTCACCCAAATCAACATGATCTTTAACTTCAAAGTCATAAATACCTGGCTCACCCCATTTTGACACCTCAACATTGTCATCTTCACAATCACCATTAGGCACCGATTCATGGGGGATGTTTGGCATAGATAAGGCGATATCGTCAATTTTGGTTTGAATTTCTTGCAATTCAGACTTCGCACTCTCAAGCTCGTCACCTAAATTGGTCACCGCTTCTAGTAAAGGCTTTATATCCTCACCGGCTGCTTTGGCTTTACCAATAGACTTAGACTGCGTATTACGTAAATTTTGCAGCTCTTGAGTTTTAACCTGATTTCTTTTTCTTCTATTTTCTAAATCAGTTAACTCTTTGATATCAAAAGAAAAATTGCGCCTACTAAGCGCTTTGGCGACTGACTCTATGTCATTTCTTAGTTGCTTTATACTTAGCATTGGTATATAATAGTTTCCTTATATTGATTTGAAGCCCTTGTCAACCCAAAGATTTCAAATAAAACTCATTCGGGAAATTATACTATGTTTAACTCATTTTCATCTGCTGATGCATGCAAACTATTGGCTAATGGGGCGCAGCTTGTAGACGTTCGCACAACAGCAGAATTTTCTCGTGGCGCGCTGCCTAATGCTATCAGTTTACCGCTTCAGGGCATCATGAATGCGGCCAATATTATTGACAAAAATAAAGCGATAATTTTGTATTGTTTAAGTGGTGCACGCTCTGCAACGGCTAAAAATTATCTAACTCAAATGGGCTTTACAGAAGTGCATGATTTAGGCGCATTCAAAAACTACACCTGCGAATAATTTCCCTTTGTAATTACAAGTAATTGCTCTCACATTGCTTGTTAAAATCCTCTTATTAAGAATTAATTATGCAGCTGAATGAGAGTTAAAAGCACCTGGCACAAAACCCAAGTAAAAACCATTGATGATATCGCTGGCGCTTTAGCTTTTAACGCCTGGCGCATTACTAAAAATCATTTAGAAGATTTAATTAATGAAGCTTATGTGATTGAAAAAGAACAGGTGTTTAATGTAATTCAAGAATACTTGTGCTATTTAATTCAGTGTGTCGACCGACTATCATTTGACATTCTTGATGCCAAAAAACGCCAAGAATTAGTGATTGCGCTTGCCAAACAATCAGCTGATTATTATCATGAAAACAAAGGTGAGCGCATTGGTCCGGGTGATCATTGGAATGAATTTATTAAAACCTATAATGCTCGCTCTAAAGATTATAGTGATTATGAATTTAAAGATGGTGAGCCAAATTACTTATTTATGCGCTACTTTGGTGAGAAAATTCAACATGCCATGACCGAGGTCGATGAAAAATGGATCATTCAGCAAATGGTCGAAATTCAAGCGCCTAAAGCCTTTAAATCTATCGAAAAGAGTGTGAATGATCTTGTATCGGTAGAACAGATTATATCAAAAGAAGAAAAAGTCATTAAAAAGAAAAATAAAATACCGCGCTCTAAGCGCCCATCCACTCGACAAGACATTACTTATAAGAACGAATCCTCAAGTGATAACATCGTTTAGCTTGTAATCACCCCTAAACGCCCTTAGATACTGCTTATCGAAATAAAAAATTAGGAGTTATTTATGATTACCATGTGCACAAGTTGTGGCGGTCTCAACAAATTACCAACAGATAAGCTTAACAACAATCCAAACTGTGGAAAATGTAGTAAACCGCTTTACAACGGTGAGCCTATTTCAATGAACGGTGCTCAACTAACGCGCGCTATTGATAAAACGGATGAGCTTTTGGTTGTAGATTTTTGGGCAACCTGGTGTGGTCCGTGTCAGCAGTTTGCTCCCACTTTTAAACAAGCTGCTAGTCAATTAGAACCTAGGGCGCGTTTTATAAAAATTGAAACAGAAGCTGAGCGAGATATCTCTGCCAAATATAATATTCGCTCAATCCCAACATTAGTGATGTTTAAAAATGGCCGAGAAATTGACCGTGTATCTGGTGCACTGAGTGCGCCAGACTTTATTAATTGGGTTAATAAGCATGGGTAGATTAAAAATTAACTGATTCGTAAAATTTCTAAAATTTTATCCTTATAGCCAATAAAAAGCAGAAAATCATCAAAATATAGCCTTAAAACCTTATTTTTGACGAAAAAGTGGGTATTTTTAACCATTTAAACCTTCGTTTTCAATATTTCTGAAATTTTTAAACTAAGATTTTAAGCGTTAAATGCCAACTAACAATCATTTAACTCACTTTAGCTAAAATGCTCTTGAGTCCTGGCTTGTTGGCAAAAATCTCCTCTTTACTAAGGCCATCCATCTCGTGAGGAAAGATTAGCCAATCATCAGTTTTATGCAAATAGTATTCAGGCTCAAAATTAGTTTTGTTGTTGTCTGGCTTGTACCAAGGAACGGCAATCCGAATATCTGTTGGCGTATTTTTGCGAGACTTGGTGTGCAATGTATCAATAATAGCTTGAATACTACATCCAGAATCAAACACATCGTCAACCAATAGAAGTTTATCTTTGGCATTGATATTACGAATCAGATAGCCCAAACCATGGACTTGAACCTGATCACGTTGGTCGTCAATACCGTCATAAGAAGAGGTTCGAATGGCGATATGATCTGTGTCATTACCAAGATAAGCCAGGATCTCTTGAATAGCAATACCTACCGGTGTTCCACCACGCCACACACCGACAATAAAATCGGGTTTAAAGCCACTATTATGAATAGCAACTCCGAGTCTAAAAGAATCTAGTAATAAGTCATCCGCCGATATATAAGTTTTGTCTACCGTCATTTCTATAAAAATACAAACTTTGCGATGAACAAGGCGCTAACAACATACATACCTGAACTTAAAGAAGACGCCTTACCAGTGAATAATTTCATCACCACATAACTAATAAAACCAAAAGCGATACCTTGAACAATTGAAAAAGTAAATGGCATCATTAAGACAGTTATAAGAACTGGAACAGCTTCTGTTAAGTCAGACCAGTCAACCTTAGCTAAGCCAGCAGACATTAACACCGCAACAAACAATAGGGCTGGAGCAGTAGCGTATGAAGGCACAATAGAAACTAGTGGTGCAAAGAACAAGGCCACAAAAAATAAACCCGCTGCAACGACTGCAGTTAAGCCAGTTCGACCACCAGCACTAATTCCTGATCCAGATTCGATAAAGCTAGTTGTAGTAGAAGTACCCAAACTAGCACCAACGATTGTCGCGACACTATCTGCAGTCATGGCTTTTTTCATATTAGGTAAATTACCATCTTTATCAAGCATATTACCCTGATGTGCAACAGCAATTAAAGTACCAGATGTGTCAAAAAGATCGACAAATAAGAAGGCGAAAATAACACCAATCATAGCAATATCAAATGCACCAGCAATATCAAGCTTCATGTAAGTTGGCTCAAGTGATGGTGGCATTGAGATAAAGCCTGAGAATTCAATCATACCCATCATTAAAGCAATAACTGTAATAGCAATAATAGTAATCATTACCGCGCCAATAATTTTTCTGTAAGCAAGAATGGCAATCATTAACAACCCAAACAAGGTTAGTAAAGATTCGGGTCTAGTAACATCACCTAGGGTGACAAAAGTAGCCGGGTGATCAACTACTAATCCTGAGTTTTTAAGAGCGATTAACGCTAAGAAAAAACCAATTCCTGCTGCAATAGCGTAGCGTAAGGTCATTGGAATACTTTCAACCACCCATTGACGTAATTTAAAGATACTAATAAGTAAAAAAATTATTCCTGAGAAAAATACTGCACCTAGTGCAATTTCCCAATTATAACCCATACCCATTACAACGCCAAAAGTAAAAAATGCACTCAAACCAACACCTGGAGCAAGCACAACAGGGTAGTTGGCATACAGTCCCATGATTAATGAACCAACAATAGCGGCGATAATGGTTGCCGTAAAGACAGCACCTTTATCCATGCCTGCCATGCTTAACACATCGGGGTTTAATACAATGATGTATGACATGGTTAAAAAAGTTGTAATACCGGCAATAATCTCGGTTTTAATTGTACTGCCGCGATTGGCAATATCAAAGAATTTATTTATCATCTTATTACTCTCCTCATATTTTTTGAAATTTTGTCAGTTATATCCTATATTAAAGATTAAGTGTAAAAAAATCCAAAAAAAACCCCCGGCATCATACGATAACTGGGGGTTTTTAGAATTAAAGCCTAGCAATGTCCTACTCTCACATGGGGAGACCCCACACTACCATCGGCGCTAAGTGGTTTCACTTCTGAGTTCGGAATGGGATCAGGTGGGTCACACTTGCTATTGTCACTAAGCAAACTGGTTGCAATACTGTATTAAATACAGCTGTTGCTAATTAAAAAGTTTCTATATCTTGATTAATAAATTAATCTGAGATATAACAATTAAATACATTTATAAAGTTTGTACACTTACTCAGTGTATTGCATGACACATCAACACAAAAACTATAGATTGAATAAATTAATATCCAAATAATTTGGGTGTTATATGGTCAAGCCTCACGATCAATTAGTACACGTTAGCTTCATGTATCGCTACACTTCCACACCGTGCCTATCAACCTCGTAGTCTCCGAGGGATCTTTAGGACAGTTAAACTGTCAGGGAGACCTCATCTTGGGAGGGGCTTCCCGCTTAGATGCTTTCAGCGGTTATCCTTTCCACACATAGCTACTCGGCAATGCGACTGGCGTCACAACCGAAACACCAGAGGTGTGTCCATTCCGGTCCTCTCGTACTAAGAACAGCTTCCCTCAAGTCTCCAACGCCCACGGTAGATAGGGACCGAACTGTCTCACGACGTTCTAAACCCAGCTCGCGTACCACTTTAAATGGCGAACAGCCATACCCTTGGGACCTGCTTCAGCCCCAGGATGTGATGAGCCGACATCGAGGTGCCAAACACCGCCGTCGATGTGAACTCTTGGGCGGTATCAGCCTGTTATCCCCGGCGTACCTTTTATCCGTTGAGCGATGGTCCTTCCACTCAGAACCACCGGATCACTAAGACCTAGTTTCCTACCTGCTCGACGTGTCAGTCTCGCAGTCAAGCACCCTTTTACCTTTGCGCTCATTGCACGATGTCCGACCGTGCTGAGGGTACCTTTGCGCTCCTCCGTTACTCTTTAGGAGGAGACCGCCCCAGTCAAACTACCCACCATGCATTGTCCCCGATCCAGATAATGGACCAAGGTTAGAACCCCAACTATACCAGGGTGGTATTTCAAGGTTGGCTCCACTCTAACTAGCGTTAAAGCTTCAAAGCCTCCCACCTATCCTACACAAGTAGAATCAGAGTTCAATGCAAAGCTGTAGTAAAGGTGCACGGGGTCTTTCCGTCTGGCCGCGGGTATACTGCATCTTAACAGCAATTTCAATTTCACTGAGTCTCGGGTAGAGACAGTGTGGCCCTCGTTACGCCATTCGTGCAGGTCGGAACTTACCCGACAAGGAATTTCGCTACCTTAGGACCGTTATAGTTACGGCCGCCGTTTACTTGGGCTTCGATCAAAAGCTTCGGACGAATCCTAACCTCATCAATTAACCTTCAAGCACCGGGCAGGCGTCACACCCTATACGTCCACTTACGTGTTTGCAGAGTGCTGTGTTTTTAATAAACAGTCGGAGCCACCTGGTATCTTCAACTCTTTTCGGCTTCATCAGCTAGTGACTACACCTACAAAGAGCACACCTTCTCCCGAAGTTACGGTGTCATTTTGCCTAGTTCCTTTACCCGAGTTCTCTCAAGCGCCTTAGAATTCTCATCTCGTCCACCTGTGTCGGTTTGGGGTACGGTTTCATATAACCTATAGCTTAGAGGATTTTCCTGGAAGCATGGTATCACTCACTTCGCCCAAAAGAGGGCTCGTTATCACGCCTTGAAATAGAGGTTCCCGGATTTTCCTAAGAACCATTTCTACACGCTTGAACAAGGACAACCATCGCCTTGCTGAGCTAACCTTCTCCGTCTTCCCATCGCAGTTATATGAAGTACAGGAATATTAACCTGTTTCCCATCGACTACGCATTTCTGCCTCGCCTTAGGGGCCGACTAACCCTACGCCGATTAACGTTGCGTAGGAAACCTTGGACTTCTGGCGAGGGGGTTTTTCACCCCCTTTATCGTTACTCATGTCAGCATTCGCACTTCTGATACCTCCAGCATCCCTCACAGGACACCTTCAACGGCTTACAGAACGCTCTCCTACCATCGCAATAAATTGCGATCCATAGCTTCGGTATGTAGTTTTAGCCCCGTTAAATCTTCCGCGCAAACCGACTCGACCAGTGAGCTATTACGCACTCTTTAAAGGAATGGCTGCTTCTAAGCCAACCTCCTGGCTGTCTGGGCCTTTTCACATCGTTTCCCACTTAACTACAATTTTGGGACCTTAGCTGATGGTCTGGGTTGTTTCCCTTTCCACCACGGACGTTAGCACCCGCAGTGTGTCTCCCATGCTCATACTTTCAGGTATTCGGAGTTTGCAATGGTTTACTAAGACTTGACGTCCCGCTAGCCATAACAGTGCTCTACCCCCTGAAGTAATACATGAGGCTCTACCTAAATAGATTTCGGAGAGAACCAGCTATCTCCGGGTTTGTTTGGCCTTTCACCCCTATCCACAGCTCATCCCCTCATTTTTCAACATAAGTGGGTTCGGGCCTCCAGTTAGTTTTACCTAACCTTCACCCTGGCCATGGATAGATCACCCGGTTTCGGGTCTACTCCCAGCTACTAATCGCCCATTTAAGACTCGGTTTCCCTACGGCTCCCCTATTGGTTAACCTTGCAACTGAGAAGTAAGTCGCTGACCCATTATACAAAAGGTACGCAGTCACGGAATAAATCCGCTCCTACTGCTTGTATGCATACGATTTCAGGTTCTATTTCACTCCCCTCCCGGGGTTCTTTTCGCCTTTCCCTCACGGTACTTGTTCACTATCGGTCATTAGAGAGTATTTAGCCTTGGAGGGTGGTCCCCCCATATTCAAACAGCGTTTCACGTGCGCCGCCTTACTCGATTTCACATAAATTAAATTTTCCTATACGGGACTATCACCCTGTATCGTTGAACTTTCCAGAACATTCTAGTAATTTAAAATATGCTTAAGGGCTGGTCCCCGTTCGCTCGCCGCTACTAAGGGAATCTCGGTTGATTTCTTTTCCTCTAGGTACTTAGATGTTTCAGTTCCCTAGGTTAGCTTCAGTGACCTATGTATTCAGTCAAAGATAATGGTCTGATGACCATTGGGTTTTCCCATTCGGAGATCTCCGGGTTAAAGCTTATTTATCAGCTAACCGAAGCTTATCGCAGATTATCACGTCCTTCATCGCCTTCTAATGCCAAGGCATCCGTCGTATGCACTTATTCACTTGACCATATAACCCCAAAGTATCTGAGTTACATGATTCTTATTCACCAAGAAGTCACAAATTGTAATAAATTACAATCGGTGAATTCTATTTTTTATTATTCAATGAGAGAAATAAATCTCTCATTGAGAATCCATATTTTTTGAAATTGTTGTGTCAATGCAATACACCAATGATAACTGTCATCACAACAGTCATCGCGTTGTTATATTGTATATTTACAAACTTTACTTCATGTATTAAATTGTTAAAGAGCTCCAAGCTCGAAAGCTTGGTATAAAAACTTAAACAAAGTAACAATAACGTTAACTTGTTTAAGTTTTTAAACTTTAGATTAAGTGGTGGAGCCAGGGAGGATCGAACTCCCGACCTCTTGCGTGCAAGGCAAGCGCTCTCCCAGCTGAGCTATGGCCCCAATAGATTATGATAATATCATAAAATGGTGGGTCTGGGTGGATTTGAACCACCGACCTCACCCTTATCAGGGGTGCGCTCTAACCAACTGAGCTACAGACCCGTAAAAACAAAAAAATTGTCTATAGGGGTCACTTAGTCTATATTCTTTAAATTTTATCAAATAACTTGTTGTGGACACTCATACTTTTCTTAAGGAGGTGATCCAACCCCAGCTTCCGCTAGGGTTACCTTGTTACGACTTTACCCCAGTCATGAATCACACCGTGGTAACCGTCCCCTGTAAACAGTTAGACTAGCTACTTCTGGTGCAACCCACTCCCATGGTATGACGGGCGGTGTGTACAAGACCCGGGAACGTATTCACCGTGGCATTCTGATCCACGATTACTAGCGATTCCGACTTCACGGAGTCGAGTTGCAGACTCCGATCCGGACTACGAAAAGGTTTATGAGATTAGCACCACCTCGCGGCTTAGCAACCCTTTGTCCTTCCCATTGTAGCACGTGTGTAGCCCTGGTCGTAAGGGCCATGATGACTTGACGTCGTCCCCGCCTTCCTCCGGTTTGTCACCGGCAGTCTCCTTAGAGTTCCCACCATTACGTGCTGGCAAATAAGGATAAGGGTTGCGCTCGTTACGGGACTTAACCCAACATCTCACGACACGAGCTGACGACAGCCATGCAGCACCTG
>CALBNC010000056.1 GCA_937896195.1 uncultured Gammaproteobacteria bacterium | reverse complement strand
TAATTAAAACATAAGGAGATTCAAATGAAGACAACACGTAAATCAGATTCACAAATCATGCAAATACTCAACCAAGCACGCTCAGGCACACCAGTGTCTGAACTGTGTAGAGAGCACGGTATGAGTAGTGCCACTTTTTATAAGTGGCGTGCTAAATATGGTGGCATGGATACATCAATGATTAGCAGACTCAAAGAGCTAGAAGCAGAGAATGCACGCCTCAAGAAGATGTACGCCGATGAGCGTCTAAAGGCAATGATCGTACAGGAGGCCTTAACAAAAAAGTTCTAAGGCCATCTCTACGTAAGGAGATGCACCCCTCAAGGGGGTATTGAACAGAAGCCAGACAGGCTGTCCATGACCATCGAGTAACAGTCAGATTAGCTTGTCAGGCATTTAAAATCAGTGAGACATGTTATCGCTACGATCCAAAACTATCGTCCGAGAATGAGCTAATTGCTGATTGGCTGCTACGATTGACCACAACACACAAACAATGGGGCTTTGGCTTGTGTTTTATGTATTTACGTAACACTAAGGGCTTTAAATGGAATCACAAACGTGTATATCGAATCTACAAGCAACTAGAGCTTAATCTAAGGATTAAGCCTAGAAGAAGAATTAAACGCGATAAGCCAGAGGCTTTGAGCGTGCCACTGTCTATTAATCAAACCTGGTCGATTGACTTTATGTCAGACTCATTGAACACAGGTAGGAAGATTAGAACATTCAATGTGATTGACGACTACAACCGTGAATGTCTAGGTATTGAAGTAGATCACTCTTTGCCAGCGCAAAGAGTGATTAAATCATTAGAACAATTAATTGAGTGGCGTGGCAAGCCTAAAGCAATAAGATGTGATAACGGACCAGAATACATATCTCATCTGCTTAGAGAATGGGCGCAAGCAATGGATATTGAGCTAATGTATATACAACCAGGTAAGCCTACACAAAATGCTTATATTGAAAGATTTAACAGAACAGCAAGAAACGAATGGCTAAACATGCATATCTTTGA
>CALBNC010000055.1 GCA_937896195.1 uncultured Gammaproteobacteria bacterium | reverse complement strand
ATACTACGGCTGTTGCAACACCTGTTGCAAGACTAGTTGCAACTGCAACCGATAAAGCGATTCGCTTCATATTTACTCCCCAAGAATAGTTATAAGTTCTCGTTGAATATACCTTTAAAATTACTCTTGTCAATGCTTTTGTATCAAATTGTTACATTTCGTTACAGGATTATTTTTCCAAATGTTTCATATTGTGATTTTTTTTGATAGAAAATAAGGCTTATTATCTTTATAAAAAAATACTTAGAATGAGTCTTATTCGCTATAACCATGATACGAGCCTTGCACCCCTCAAGGGGCATTAAAAAGAACCCGCATCATTAATTACACCCTTGAAAAATATCGGAAATATTGAAAATGGGTTTAATATTCACCTTAAAGCCTACTAAGAACCTTATAAAAACCCTAATAAACCCGTTAACACTTAAGTTTTAATACCTTTTAACCTTAAAAACAGCCATTTTTTTATGATACGGGCCTTGCCCGTATCAACAATATAAAAATATTGGAAATAATCAAAATAGCGGTAAAATGATCTAAATTACTATCAATATTCTTGGGAAGCGTTATGGAATTTAATATATTTACTTTGGTTTTTTTAATAGCAATATTTTCTTACGTGATCACCTTGCTATGGCTTAATGTACGCCAAGATAAGGCGGTAACAAAGTCGTTTAGCGCTGTGCCAGCTGAGTTTAGCGAAAAAATTACTTTGGAACAACATCAAAAAGCAGCACAATACACACAAGCCAAACTACTGGTTAATCACTTTGAGATTATTTTTTCAACTCTAGTGTTACTTATATGGACATTAGGTGGCGGACTTAATTGGCTGGATACTATTTGGCAAACACAAGGTTTTGATACGATTAATACTGGCGTGTTGTTTATTATCAGCTTAATGGTAATTGGAAGTGCCATTGATTTACCCTTTAGCGTTTATCGCACCTTTGCGCTTGAGCAAAAATTTGGCTTTAATAAAATGACTATGGGCACTTTTATTGGTGACCTGTTTAAAGGCTTACTACTAATGCTAATTATTGGCCTGCCGCTTGTTTACGCTATTTTGTGGCTTATGAATGAGATGGGTGAGTTTTGGTGGGCATATGTTTGGCTGGTATTAACAGGTTTTTCGCTGTTGATGTTTTGGCTTTACCCAAGCTATATCGCGCCAATTTTTAACAAATTTAAGCCGCTGGATAATCTTGAGCTAAAAGTCAAAATTGACAGTTTACTTATTCGCACTGGCTTTAAGAGTGATGGCGTGTTTGTAATGGACGGCTCTAAGCGCTCGTCACATGGTAATGCGTACTTTACTGGCATTGGTAAAAACAAGCGTATTGTGTTTTTTGACACACTACTTGAAGGCATGGAAGATAAGGAAGTCGAGGCGATTTTGGCACATGAGCTTGGGCATTTTCATCATAAGCATATTCGTAAGCACATGATTTCTTCGTTTACTATTTCACTTTTAGGCTTGGCGCTGCTTGGTTATCTGATTAATCAGCCTTGGTTTTTTAACGGTCTTGGTGTGCAAACTATGAGTAATCATACCGCGCTGATTTTGTTCACTTTAACCTTACCGGTCTTTAGCTTTTTTATCGCACCTATTAGTAATGCCTTATCTCGCAAGCATGAGTTTGAAGCGGATAGTTTTGCCGCTAAGCACACCAATGCGGATGATTTAATTTCTAGCTTGGTGAAGCTTTATCGTGACAATGCGTCGACTTTAACGCCGGATAGATTGTATTCAGCTTTTCATGATTCGCATCCAAGTGCTACTATTCGTATTAATCACTTAAAAGCGAGTGAAAACTAGCCTTTTAAGTTTATGTTTATTGCCTAGCCTTAGCTGGGCAGTAGCCAATATTGCTGATGGCAAACTTTTGTATGATGAGAGCTGTGCCAAATGTCACCACTCGCCGTATGAGTCTTTAGGCTGGAATGAGATAACTAGTAAAGCAGAACTCGGCTCTATGATCGAATCTTGTAGTGATTATTTTCAACTGGATTGGAATGCGCAAGATATCGAAGATACAAGTGAATATTTAAACACTGAGTTTTTCTTTTTGGAAAAATAAGCGGTATACTTTACTAAAAAGACTAACGGAGAATATAATGAAAATACCTTTACTAGCTGCTACATTACTTGT
>CALBNC010000054.1 GCA_937896195.1 uncultured Gammaproteobacteria bacterium | reverse complement strand
AAACAGCACAAGAATGCGAAATCCCCGCTTTTGCAAAAGCCATCGGCCATGAAGAGCTCTGGCTTAAGCATAATGGCTGTCCACCAACCAAAGAGAAAGAAAAATCTAGCAAAGAGTAGTATTTGCCATCCATTCTCATTATTTACTAAATTTTAAAAAATAACTACTCTAAAACTAAAAAAACCCAATAAAAATGCCATTTTCACGTTAGTTTTATTGGGTATTTTGGTCTTAAAAGGCTTTTTAGCGCCTAATTTTCATTATTTCTTAAATTTTTAGAGGATATTGCAGGCCTCATCAAAGCTTAAACGCGGACTTCTTGGGAAAATCTTGCTACTGTCTCCTTGTCCAATGGCGCATAAAAATATTGATTTTGTTTTGCCATCTGCAAAGAATTCTTTATCCAGAGTGTCGCTATTAAAGCCACCCATAGGGCCACAATCAAGACCAACTGAGCGAGCAGCCATCATAAAATATGCACCTTGTAAGGTAGCGTTCATTTCACCGGCAGATTTGATTTTTGCATCATTGCCAGCGTACCAGCTACGAGCATCAGCGTGCGGGAATAAGAAGGGTAATTTTTCATAAAATTCAATATCATAACTAATAATAGCGATAACAGGTGCGGCCATGGCTTTATCTACATTACCTTCATCAAGATGAGCTTTAAGCTTTTGCTTGCCTGTGTCTGATTTGACGAAAGTAATACGAGCAGGTGAGTTGTTAGCGGCTGTTGGGCCATATTTCATTAACTCATAGATTTGGTTAATTTGCTCATTAGATACATCTGAGTCTAACCAACCATTGTGACTTCTAGCATTAATAAATAAAGTGTCTAAAGCATTTTGATCTAGCATTAAAATATCCTAATTTTTTTTATAAAAATATTATGTTAGATTATATATTTTTCGCCACAATACTTTCAGACAAATTTAAAGACCATTTGACAAAAGTGGGAATAGATTTTGAGTGTGATATTGATGAAAGTTTTGGCTCTGTTCAGGGAGAGATTGTCTCGATTGCAGACGAGACTTCTGACGCTGTCTTAAATGAGTTGCAAGTTTTATATGATGAGTTGCAAGACGATTTAGAGCAAATACTCGAACAAGAGGGTGATGGACTACTAATGAATGCGGCTGGTATGGAGGTTAAACTCAAAGATGGATCAATCTGCACGCTTAGAGTTTCGCCTGAGATTGTTACGCGCATCTTAACTGTGTTAGAATTTGACGAATTGCAAGCCTTTATAGAAAATATTGCAAGAAGTGTCGAAGAGCCTGATAGTGGGCATTTTTGTCACAACAAACCGGAGTAAAAAATGAGCGAATATTTTGCGATAGTGTCGTTTGAATTAAATCATAAAAACTTATTAAATGATTGGAAAGTTTTTTCCAAGGAAATTTATGAGGATATTTCTCAAGCAGACGGATTTATTTCACGTGATTCAGGCATTGATGAAAATGGAAAAGTTTATTGTTTAGTAAAGTGGCAAAGTGAAGCGCATCAACAAAACTTTAGAAAACAATTAGAAGCTAATGAAAATTGGCCTAAAACCATACAAAGATTTGGCACTATTGCTAATATGAGTACAATGACACCTAATAATTTAGAGGTTCTTTAAACATGAATAAAATTACTATTATCGGTTCAGGATTTGCCGGGCTTACCGCTGTTAAAACCCTTCGAAAGCAAGATAAAACGGCTGAAATAACGCTGATCTCCCCTAGAGCAGAGTTGGTTTATATGCCAAGCCTTATCTGGGTGCCATCGGGCGCTGCGAGCAAAAAAGACATTGTGATTCCACTTGATAATTTTTTTAAACGTATGAATGTGGTGCATATCGTTAGCGAAGTAACTGGGCTAGAAAACCAAGGTAGATCAGTGGTTACTCCGATTGGCACCTATGAAAACGATGCACTTATTATTGCCTCAGGTGGACGATTTATTAAGAAACTACCTGGTATTGAATTTGCCATTACGCCGTGTGAAGGTATAAAAGCTGCAGAAGACATTCGCGATCGCGTTAAATCAATGGATGGTGGTGATATTGCTATTGGATTTAGCGGTAACCCGAAAGAGCCTAGTGCAATGCGTGGCGGCCCTATGTTTGAATTTTTGTTTGGATTGGATACTCAGCTTCGCGCTGAAGGCAGGCGTGATAAATTTAACCTAACCTTTTTTACCCCAGCCGCCAAACCAGGCGCTCGCTTAGGTGAAAAGGCGGTTGACGGTATATTATCAGAGATGAAAAAACGTAATATTACGACCCATCTTGGTCATAAAATAAAGCAGTTTACGGCTGAAAAGGTTGTGACTGAAGGTGGCGAGTTTGCTGCTGATTTTATTTTATTTATGCCAGGCATGACAGGTAATACATGGTTTGATAATACTGACCTTACACGCAGTGAAGGTGGGCTATTAAAAGCTAATCAATTTTGTGAAGTTGAAGGCTTTGATAATGTATTTGTTGCGGGTGACTCAGGCTCTTTCCCAGGTCCTGAATGGATGCCAAAACAAGCTCATATGGCCGATCTTCAGGCGGCAGCCGCTGCAAAAAATGTACTGGATAATCTTGATGGACAAGATTCTAGCCATACCTTTAAGGTTGAACTTATGTGTATTGTTGACTCAAACAACAAAGGTATGTATATTTCTAGAAATCTTAAAGGCGGGTTAATTTTGCCAAATTTAAGATTAATGCATTTGGCTAAAAAAGTATTTGGCTGGTGGTATTTGCGCCAATATAAATAAGATTTTCAGCCTTTAATGGTGTTATTTTTTATCGCTTTATCTATAAATAGAGCTTTTAAGAAAATGCTTTATTAAAGGCTAAAATCTTTATTATTATGTTTTATTACAAGGTCTTTTAATTATGTCAGATTGTTTATTTTGTAAGATTATCAAGGGCGAGATTCCTGCTAATAAGATTTTTGAAGATGAAGATGTATTTGCTTTTCATGATATTGGTGCTCAAGCACCACATCATTTTTTAGTGATTCCAAAAGAGCATATTTCAACCATTAATGATGCTAAAGACCCAACATTAATCGGCAAGCTGACTTTAACAGCTAGCAAAATTGCCAAAGATTTAGGTTTTGCAGAAGATGGTTATCGCGTGGTAATGAACTGCAACGAAAACGGCGGTCAAACTGTATATCACATTCATCTTCATTGTTTGGGCGGGCGTGCGCTTACTTGGCCACCAGGTTAGCGATATATAGTAATCCTTTAGCTATATTTTTTTATTCCACCCCTTAAGGGGGTGCTAAACTGAGTACTGTGTTGAATTTGTCGTTCATTCAGTCATTTAGAATTTCTAAACTCCTTTAT
>CALBNC010000053.1 GCA_937896195.1 uncultured Gammaproteobacteria bacterium | reverse complement strand
GCAAAGGTTGTGGCGTCTGTTACAGCACTAACTTCTACAGCAGTATTTTCAGAATACGGCCTAAATATGACAAAAGGCGTTACGTCAATTAGTCGAGATATTTACGACTTACACATGATGGTTTTTTGGGTTTGTGTTGTCATTGCGGTAATTGTATTTGGCGCAATGTTTTATTCTGTGTTTGCCCATAGGAAGTCTAAAGGTGCAGTTGCCTCTCAGTTCCATGAAAGCACTAAAGCTGAAATCCTATGGACACTTATTCCAATTGTAATTTTAATTGGAATGGCGATCCCAGCTACTACGACGCTGATTGATTTAGAAGACACTTCTAAAGCGGAAATGAGCGTTAAGATTACAGGTCATCAATGGAAGTGGCAATACGACTATCCTAAAGAAGGCATCAGCTTTATTTCAAATTTATCAAAAGACTCTAAAGATGCGGTTAACGGAACGCCAGAAGACCGGAACAATGCAAACCATTACTTATTAGATGTTGATAAGCGAATGGTTTTGCCAGTGAATACTTCAGTGCGTTTTTTAATTACTTCTAATGACGTGATCCACAATTGGTGGATGCCGGCATTTGGCGTTAAGCAAGACGCCAACCCTGGGTTTATTAATGATGCATGGGCTAAAGTCGATGAAATTGGCACTTATCGAGGCCAGTGTGCAGAGTTATGTGGCAAGGACCACGGCTTTATGCCAATTGTAGTTGATGTCGTGTCAAAAGCAGACTATGCAAAATGGGTTGCTAAAGAGCAATCTGCTGCCGCTGTCGCAGTTGCTAGTGCAACTAAAACATGGACTAAGTCAGAGCTAATGGCCAAAGGTAAAAATATCTATGAAACCAATTGTGCGGGCTGTCATAAGATAGATGGCTCAGGAATGCCGCCTATTTTCCCAGCCATGGCGGGTTCAACTATTGCTAATGGTCAAGCAGCAGAGCATATGAAGCTTGTACTTCATGGTAAAGGAGGCATGCCAGCATTCAAAATGTTAGGCGATGCAGATTTAGCTTCAGTTATTACTTATGAAAGAAATGGTTTTGGTAATACTGGAAGTGTAGTTCAACCTTCAGACATTAAGTCTGCACGATAATTAAAGGAGAAATATTATGACAACAGCAACAGCTTCTCATGACGATCATCACCATGGCCCTGAAAAAGGCTTAATGAGATGGATTAAAACAACAAATCATAAAGACATTGGTACACTTTACTTGTGGTTTGCATTTAGTATGCTACTTATTGGTGGTGCATTGGCAATGGGTATCCGTATGGAGCTTCTACAGCCAGGGTTACAATTAATGGAGCCACAATTTTTTAATCAGCTGACTACCATGCACGGGCTTATTATGGTTTTTGGAGCTATTATGCCGGCATTCGTTGGCTTGGGCAATTGGTTGATTCCAATGATGATTGGTGCACCAGATATGGCACTACCACGAATGAACAACTGGTCATTTTGGATACTACCTTTTGCAGGTGGTATCTTACTTAGCACTTTTTTCATGGAAGGTGGCGCTCCAGCATTTGGTTGGACGTTCTATGCACCATTGTCAACAACCTTTGCGCCCGATAGTACTGACTTCTTTATTTTTGCAGTTCACTTATTAGGATTTTCATCAATTATGGGCGCGATTAATATTATCGCAACAGTGCTTAATATGCGCGCACCTGACATGAAGTTAATGGACATGCCTTTATTTGTATGGACATGGCTAATTACGTCGTTTCTACTAATTGGCGCAATGCCAGTTTTGGCTGGTACGGTAACTATGATGCTGACAGACCGAAACTTTGGTACGTCATTTTTTGATGCTGCCGGTGGCGGTGACCCGGTAATGTTCCAACATATCTTCTGGTTCTTTGGACACCCCGAAGTTTATATTATGATTTTGCCGGCTTTTGGTGTGATTTCTCATATTATTCCAACATTTGCACGCAAGCCTTTATTTGGGTATTCCTCAATGGTATATGCAACAGCTTCGATTGCCTTCTTGTCATATATCGTATGGGCACACCACATGTTCTTGACAGGAATGCCAGTTGCAGGCGAACTATACTTTATGTATGCAACCATGCTAATTGCTGTGCCTACGGGCGTCAAGGTGTTTAACTGGATTTCAACAATGTGGCGAGGTTCAATGACGTTTGAAACCCCAATGTTATGGGCGATATCGTTTGTTTTCTTGTTTACAATTGGTGGTTTTTCTGGGTTAATGTTAGGAATAGCGCCTGCAGACATTCAATACCATGATACATATTTTGTAGTTGCACATTTTCATTATGTACTAGTTACCGGCGCACTATGGTCGATTATTGCTGCAACGTTCTACTGGTTACCTAAATGGACTGGAAGGATGTATAACGAAGGTTTGGCAAAGGTACATTTTTGGTGGGCAGTTATCTCCGTTAACGTATTATTTTTCCCACAGCATTTCTTAGGACTAGCTGGAATGCCTAGAAGAATTCCAGACTATTCATTGCAGTTTGCAGACTTTAATATGATCTCATCAGTTGGTGGTTTTGCATTTGGCGCTTCGTTTATTCTGTTCACTTATATTGTGGTTGACTGTATTCGTAATGGCAAGCCAACAACTTCAAGACCTTGGGAAGGCGCTAAAGGCTTAGAGTGGACACTTGCTCCAAAAGCGGATTACCATAGTTTTAATAAGCCACCATCAAGAGAGCTGATTGAAGCAGAATCTCAGCATTCGTAATGGA
This sequence comes from uncultured Gammaproteobacteria bacterium, assembly GCA_937896195.1. Classification (GTDB taxonomy): domain Bacteria; phylum Pseudomonadota; class Gammaproteobacteria; order PS1; family Pseudothioglobaceae; genus Thioglobus_A. Next base: position 6,200 of record CALBNC010000053.1, on the reverse strand, counting down.
TGAACAAAAAAAAAGCGTTATGGTCACGGCAATGATTTTTGGAGCAATTGCAATAGGAGTTTTTGTTTCAACAATTGTATTTTATGGCTGAAAATTTGAAGACAAGAAGCAATATTAAAACATGGTTTTGGGTTAAGCTGATATCAGCACCAATATTCATGTTTGTATTTGCAGTTGTAATCATGCCGCCAATTTATGACGTTTTTTGCGAAATAACAGGTTTTAATGGTACGACTGGTCGAGTAGATACTGAGCAGGAATACGAGGTTAAAGAGGATAGAAAAGTAGATGTTAGTTTTTTTGCAATGACAATGGGAGGTTTTCCTGTTCAGTTCAAGCCAAAAATTAGCTCTATGGAAGTTGTACCTGGTAAGTTTTACACAACCAGTTATATTGCAAAAAATAATACTGATCAAGTTGTTATTGGTCAAGCAGTACCTAGTGTTGCTCCAACGGATGCGGCTCTGTACTTTAAAAAACTAGAGTGTTTTTGTTTTAATAGGCAGGTCTTTCAGCCGCATGAAGAGCTAGAAATGACATTAAGATTTGTTGTGGAACCAGAGTTGGATGAGCGAATTCAAGACATAAGTTTGTCATACAATTTTTTTAAACTTGATAAATAAAAGTGAGGGAGAGTAAATGAACGAAGAAGAATATTATGTTCCGGAAGGAACCTACTGGCCAATTATTGGTTCAATCGGCGTATCAACATTATTTGTTGGTTTTGCTAATCAGATGCATGGTGCAGAATGGGGCGGCTCAGTTATGGCGCTTGGTTTTGCGATTACAGTATTCATGATGTTTGGTTGGTTTGGTCAAGTGGTCAACGAAAGCACAAGCGGCATTTACAATAAGCAGGTGGACCGTTCTTTCCGTTGGGGTATGAGCTGGTTTATCTTCTCTGAAGTGATGTTTTTTGCAGCTTTCTTTGGTGCATTATTCTATGCAAGACAACTTTCGGTTCCGTGGCTAGGTGGTGCAGACAATAATATCTTTACTCCAGATCTATGGAATGCATTTAGTGCATCATGGCATCAAATGGCATTTTTAGCGCCAGGTTCTGTGACTGATACTGCTCTTCAGTCAGGTACTGTGATGAGTTTCCCTGTTGTTCCCGCTAGTGGTATTGAAACTGCAACGCCGGCAATGGTTGTTAATCCATGGGGCTTACCAGCACTTAATACTGCTTTATTATTAGCTTCAGGCGTTACGCTTACTTATGCCCACCATGCGTTACGTGCCGGTAACCGTAATCAGATTGTTGGTTGGTTAGTGGCTACCATTGCTTTGGGTGCTGCCTTTCTTGGTTTCCAAATTATGGAATATGGCCATGCTTATCAAGAGGGCCTTAAATTAACCTCTGGAATTTATGGCTCTACTTTTTATATGCTGACAGGTTTCCACGGTTTCCATGTGACTGTTGGTGTAATTATGCTGACCGTTATTTTATATCGTGTTCAGAAGGGGCATTTCAATGCAGACAACCATTTTGGATTTGAGGGCGTTGCTTGGTATTGGCACTTTGTAGACGTAGTTTGGTTAGGTCTATTTGTTTTTGTTTACTGGCTATAATAGTTAAATAGAACAATAAAAAGGCCCCTTTATTGGGGTCTTTTTATTACAAGAAAATATTGGGAGTTTTTATGACAGAATTTGTTATTATTTTAATTATTATTGCCATATTAGTGGCACTAGGTTTTGGCTTAATCGGAATGGTCAAGGGCGGTAAAGAGGGCTCTGATAAGATGTTTAAGTCATTAGTTACAAGAGTGTCCCTATCTGTTTTACTATTTATACTAGTATTGTTTTCTGGTTATATGGGATGGATTGAGCCTAATATAATAATGGTCGATGCACCTATTGCACAAAAATGATTAAACGTAGTTTTATATTGCCAGGAATTTTGATTACCCTAACGTTTGCAGGATTAGTATCATTAGGCTTTTGGCAGCTTGACCGCGCAGACGAAAAACAAGCCATAGTTGATGCCATCGTTTTAGCTCAATCTACCCCTACTAAACCCTTGGAACTTGAGAATATAAATTCTAAAGAGCACTATAAAGTATTGCTTAATGGTTATTTTGATTCGGATAAACAGTTTATCTATGATAATCAAATAGTTAAGAGTAACGCCGGCTATTATGTTTTAACCCCATTTATTTTAAATAATGATTCTGCAATTTTGGTCAATCGAGGGTTTGTACCTTGGTACGGAAAACGTGACGAACTTATTGATATCGCCATAGACGGCCATCCAAGAACAATCGAGGTTGGATTGATTAGGCCTCAAAAGCGTATTCAGTTAAAAAAACAAGATGTTGATACGAACTTTCCAATATTAATTCAGTCTCTCGATCTTGATCAGTTTTCTTTGTTATCTGGCTATCAATTCGTTCCTATGCTGGCACAACTGGACGTCAATGCTAGTAATGGCTTTTTTAGACAATGGAAGCCATTTTATGGTAGTGTTGACAAGCACTTAGGCTATGCTTTTCAATGGTTCTTTATGGCATTTGTTTTATTTATTATTTCGCTTAAGATTCTCAGAAAAGAATAACTAGGTTGCATTGGCCACTCTTAATTCTAGCGCTTAAAATTCTAAAAATTGATTTATATCAAGAAGTTCAATGAAATTTGACGGTATCATTAGGGTCAGTGTAAAATAACATATCGACTTTATTGACCCATTAAGATTAAGGTTGTTAATTAAATAAAAAACAAAGAGGAATATTCATGAATTTATCAGAAAAGTATGACTTAAGCGTCGTCAAATGGTTTACGATTATGTCGTCTGTTTATTTGGTAGTGGGTACATTGATAGGTGTATATATCGCTTCTGAGTTGGCATTTCCATATCTTAATGATTTAGGTACCGACCTTCCGTATTTCCAATTTGGCCGTTTAAGACCGCTACATACAAATGCAGTAATTTTTGCCTTTGGTGGTTCAGCATTGATGGCAACAGCTTTTTATATTGTACAAAGAACTAATCAAGTGCGTCTTTGGTCTAACAAAATGGCTTGGTTTACATTTTGGTCTTGGAATACTGTTATCGTGCTTGCTGTTATTACACTGCCTTTAGGCTTAACTCAGTCTAAAGAATATGCAGAGCTTGAATGGCCGATCGATATTTTGATTACGCTGTCGTGGGCATCATACTTATACAATTTTATTATGACTATTCATATTCGTGACCGAAACAAAGTGCCACACGTTTATGTGGCAAACTGGTTCTTCTTGGGTATGATGGTGATGGTCACTTACTTACACGTGGTGAACAGTCTGTCAATTCCAGTAGACTGGTTTAAGTCTTACTCAATTTTCTCCGGTGTACAAGATGCTATGATTCAATGGTGGTGGGGCCATAATGCAGTTGGATTTTTCCTAACAGCAGGCTTCTTAGGCATGATGTACTACTTTGTCCCTAAGCAGGCAGAGAGGCCAATTTACTCGTACCGTTTATCAGTAATTCACTTTTGGGCGTTAATGTTCGGTTATGTATGGTTGGGCGCTCATCATTTACAATACACAGCGTTGCCAGATTGGGCCGGTTCATTAGGTGCAACTATTTCATTGGCAATGATCATTCCATCATGGGGTGGCGCATTAAACGGAATCTTGACACTATCAGGTGCATGGGATCGTTTACGTGAAGACTATATTTTGCGTTTTTTAATTATGTCACTAGCTTTCTATGCAATGTCTACTTTCGAAGGTCCAGTAATGGCGGCGAAAAACGTTAACGCATTGTCTCACTACACTGATTGGACTATCGGTCATGTACACTCTGGGGCTTTAGGCTGGAATATTATGGTAGCAGCAGGCGCGCTATATCATATGATTGAAAAAATGTATAACGTTAGACTCAATCAAAAACTTCTAGCAACACATTTTTGGATCCACACAATTGGTACAGTGACATATATTGTTGCAATGTGGGTTTCTGGCATCATGCAAGGTTTGATGTGGAGAGCGTATGACGAGTACGGAACATTAGCGTACACATTTGCAGAGTCTGTATCTGCAATGCACCCGTACTACGTTATGAGAGCGTCAGGCGGTGTACTGATCTTCGCTGGTGCGGTTATTATGTTAATTAATATTGTTAGCACGATTCGTAAGTCGGGCTCTACGCAAACAGCTAACGCATAAGAGGAGATAGACAATGTCAAATCATAACGGAAAGGAAAGCCTACAAGTAAAGTTTGAAAAGAACATTTTTGCTATGTACCTGTTTATGGCTCTAGCAGTTTCATTAGCAGGTATCGTACAAATTGTACCTTTATTCACCAACCCGGAAGCGGTTAAGGATGAGGTTATATTGGCTGATGGCACCACTCAAAGTCTTTTATGGCAAAGAGCCGAAGGCCAAACTTTAGATGATTGGAAGCCAGGCGATGGTGTGCGTCCGAATACGCCATTAGAAGTAGCGGGTCGCGACATCTATCAACGTGAAGGGTGTTTCTTATGTCACTCGCAAATGATTCGTCCATTCAGAGATGAGAAAGAACGTTATGGGCACTTTTCATTGGCAGTAGAGTCTAAATACGACCATCCATTCCAATGGGGCTCTAAAAGAACAGGCCCTGACCTAGCTCGTTTAGGCGGTAAGTACTCAGACGAATGGCACATTCTTCATTTGCGCCATCCTCAAGCTTTGGTGCCAGAATCAGTAATGCCTAAGTATAGGTTCTTAGATGATGCAATGGTTGATGGTGATGAAATTGCAAAACACATGAAGGGTTTATCTAAGGTAGGGGTTCCATATACAGAAGCTGATATTGCCAGTGCTACACAGGCAGTTAAAGGTAAGACTGAAATGGATGCTATGGTTGCATACTTGCAGTCATTAGGCACAATGATTAAGTTTGAAGATGGCGTGACTTACCGCGAATAATGACTTTAATTGATAAAATCGGCACTGTTACTGCAGTGGTAATATTTGTTTTATTGGCAACTGCTTATTTTTACTCTTTTAGGCCAAAAAATAAGCAAAAATTTGAAGACTTACGAAATTTCGTCAATGATGATGACGAACGTTAAGAGGAGAAGATAATGAGTAAACATGAAAACCCATATCCAGGTGAAAACAATACAGGACACTTTTGGGATGACGAACAAGATTTAAGAGAGCTAGATAATCGCCCACCAAGATGGTACATGCAATCCATGTTTATTGGGCTTGTAGCGGTTGTTATTTATTCATTCTACTACCCAAGTATTCCTTGGTTTGGTGAGCACTCTAAAGGTACAGCAGGATGGACTCAAATTACAGAAATGGACGAGAGTGTTGCAGAGCTTGAAGCTTATCGTGAAAAGAAATTTGCAGCAACCGAACAAGCCATTACAGATTCTTCACTAGAAGATATTATTCGTGATGAAGAGCTAAAAACCTATGCAGTTAAAACAGCTAAGACATTATTTGGTGATAATTGCGCCGCTTGTCATGGTGCAGGTGGCCAAGGTAATGCAGGTTTTCCAATCTTAGCTGATGATGATTGGCTATATGGCGGATCATTGGCTAAGATTGAGCAAACACTTATCAATGGTCGTAAGGGTAATATGCCAGCTCGTATGCTTGGTATTACTGATGCGCAGGCTAGTGAACTGGCAACTTTCTTAATTGAAACAGGAAAAGGCGCTCAAGGCAAGCCTAATCCTGCTTCAAAAGCACTCTACCTTAGTAAGGGCTGTATCGGCTGTCATGGGCCGACATTGGCAGGTAATCAAATGCTAGGTTCGGCTAATTTAAGCGATAGTATTTATCGTTTTAAGGCAGAAGACCAGCACGCCTCGGTTGTGCGAACGATTCTTCATGGTGTTAATCAAGGTCATGATGTGCAAACTCAAGATGCAGTGATGCCAGCATTTGGCAAGTCTAGTGTGATCGATGCAGTACAACTTAAGAAGCTTGTAGTTTATGTTCATCAGTTAGGTGGCGGAACGCCAGTTCCAGCTGTTAAGTCAGAAGCTAAATAGAACAAAGCCTACTTATATTTTTACTAGGAAATATAGGCAATAACATCAAAGAAACACCCTTTAATTAGGGCGTTTCTTTAGTCAATAAAAATATATAAAATACCAAGCTATTTTTTTAATAGTAGATGTAACTTCTTGGTATAATTTGCGTTTATTGCCGAAGTAGCACAGTTGGTAGTGCAACTGATTTGTAATCAGTAGGTCGCCAGTTCGAGTCCGGC
>CALBNC010000052.1 GCA_937896195.1 uncultured Gammaproteobacteria bacterium | reverse complement strand
AATTGGCTATCAAGCATTATTCATTTGCCGGACTTTACTATTCCTGCACTCTTTATCGCCGGTATCTACTTGCGACAATTTTGGGTGGCTTTTTTAATTATTATCAGTGCCATTGCAATTGATAACTACGCAATTGTTTATGAAGGTGTTAGCGCTAACTGTATTACACCTGCTTATAGTGTACTACCATTTACTTACTACGCAATTTTTTGGGTCGGCAAATACATTGGTAGTTTAAATATTGATACTAGCATTATGAAAAATGCATTGATTATTATTGTAGCAGCGAGTGCTCAATGGCTAGTAGCAACATCAAGCTACTACTTCTTTACTGCAACTTACGCTAAAACTGGTTGGACTAATTTCCCTGCTTATATGTCGCAATGGTCAATGGCTGAAATTCTGCCTGTTTTATATTGGATGGTGGCTATATCTATCGTGTTTACACTTAATCATCGTTACTCATTTATTCCATATTTCTCTTCACAGAAAAGCTAGATAACAATTTATGCCTGAAGATCAGTCTAAAGATACTTCTTATAAACAGCGCATGCAGCGCAAAAAGGCGCATATTGATTCTCGTATAGAAGAAGCTAATATTGACAAAGGTATTATTGTATTACTCACCGGTAATGGCAAAGGTAAATCCTCTTCTGCTTTAGGTATGGTTTGCCGGGCACTAGGCTATGATATGAAAGTCGCCATTGTCAAGTTTTTAAAAGGTGTGCAAGATACCGGTGAAGATGCATTCTTAGCCAAACAGTCTAATGTGCAAACTGTGTTTATGAAAACCGGCTTTACTTGGGATACGCAAGACAAAGAATATGACACAGCTATGGCTGTTGAAACTTGGACCAAGGCTGAAAAATATCTTAACGACTGGTTGATTGATCTAGTAGTGCTTGATGAGCTAACCTATATGATTAGCTATAAATACCTAGACGAACAACAGATTTTAACTGCACTTAACAATCGCCCTAAAAATCAACACGTGGTTATTACCGGCCGAGCAGCGTCTGAAAGTTTAGTTGATATTGCTGATACGGTGAGTGAAGTAAAAGACATTAAGCATGCCTTTAGAGAAAATATTAAAGCACAAAAGGGTATTGATGTTTAAAGCTTAATATCTTTTCTTGCAATAAATTCAAGCACTGTGGCGTTAATGCAATATCTTGGCTTTCCATTCGGTCCATCACTAAACACATGTCCCAAATGAATGTCTGAGCTTTTCGAGCGAATTTCTGTTCGTTTCATGCCAAGGCTGTTATCGGCTTTTTCATACACTTCACCCTCTACTGGCTTGGTAAAAGACAACCATCCAGATTTTGAATTAAAACGATCACGGGTGTCAAATAAAGGCCTGCCAGATAATTTATCAATAAACACGCCATCAGGTGTGTTTTTAAAAATCTCATATTGCTTACAAAAACGCCCATCTGTTGCATCGTCAAATGCGACGTTAAAAGCCTCAGAGTCTTTGCCTAATTTAAACTCGCCTAAAGCCTTATAAAATTCACTAGGCGTCATATAGCCTTGTTTAGCCCAAACCTCTTTTGCATTTTTAATAAAGAAAATGGTCGGTGTTGCCCAGGTTGGTGTTTTTAAATCAAAGCCTTTTAAAGCCGATGTTGGTGCGCTTCTAAGTGGAATACTGCCTTTATATTTTGATGTGACTTCTTTTTCAAATTGCAGACAATATAAACACGAGCCTTTGTCTTCTGCTTCGATCACTAAAATTTCCATCCCACCAAGTGGCTCAATTAATTTATGCACCACTGGCTTTTTCATAGTTTGGTCAAATTTAACTCCAGTTGAATGATTAGGACAGTATCCATTTGGATTTTTTAATAAGTAGTCTTGATGATAGTTTTCTGCAGGCCAGAACTTATCCAGCTTTTTAATTTCTGTCACAATTTTGCCGTAACCTTTAGCGTTTAATAGCTTTTGAAATTTTTGCCCAGTGCTTAAAGCGATTGCTTCTTGGTCTTTTGTTGTCCAGTAAAGTGCTGATCGGTAATTATCGCCAATATCATTACCCTGGCCATTGACTTGAGTTGGGTCGTGTATTTCCCAAAAATTATTAATCAATTTTTCTGTAGAAACAATATCAGAATTGTAGGAAACCTTGACAACTTCAGTGTGATTAATTAGCCCCTGCTCTGGCGTTAATTCATCATCATTAGTAATGCCAATATTTTTTAAAAAACTTGTAAAGCCTGAGCTTTTTAGATTTTTGTTTTTTAAAACTTCATCATAGGTCGGGTTGTCATAATTACCTCCAGCATAGCCAGAAACTACTTGAGTAACACCATCGATCCTTTCAAAGTTTTGTTCTACACCCCAAAAACACCCTGCTGCAAATACAATTTCCAATATCATTCTCGCTCTCTTTAATAATAAATAACTTTAATTATTATATTACGGATCAAGTTAGTAATAAATATCAAATGCTTACAATTAAACTACGTGTTTTCATTTATATAATATAGAGCTTAATACGAAAATTTCATAAGTAATATTTGCTAGATAAATCACTCTTAAACTTTAAGTCATCTAGAATATAAAAACAGAATAAAATTAGCATTTATGATTTTATTTATACGCATCTTTGTACTACTAATTTTATTTTACTTACCAGCCCATGTAAGTGCTGAAGTAAAAAATCGAGTATTGTTTTTAGGAGATTCTTTAACTGAAGGATTTGGACTTAACCCTAGTCAGTCATATCCACAGTTATTGCAAAAAAAATTACAAGAAAATGGCTTTTCAATTAAAGTTATTAACTCAGGCGTTAGTGGTTCTACTTCGGCCAGCGCAGTTTCTAGACTGCGATGGCTGTTACAAACAAAACCTACTCATTTGGTTTTAGCCTTAGGGGCTAATGATGGCTTACGTGGACAGCCTGTCAAAGCTTTGCGTGAAAACTTAAAGAAGGCTATTGTTTTGGCAAAATCACAAGAATTAGAGGTGCTATTACTAGGCATGCGCGTACCTCCAAATTATGGATTAAAGTATTCTAAAGACTTTTTTGATAGCTATCAAATAGTTGCTGATTTAACAGATGTCACTCTATTACCCTTCTTACTGAAAAACATTGCGGGCAAGTCCAGTTTAAACTTAGCAGATGGCATTCATCCTAATGCAAAAGGACACAGTATTATGGCGGAAAATATTTACCCATTTCTTAAAGTACAATTACTAAATTAAATGATTACAGTTAACCAGTTGTTTAAAACTTACCAGTTACCATCGGGCGATGACTTACCTGTATTGCGTAACGTCAACTTTACTATTGAAACAGGTCAATCAGTAGCTATTACAGGAACTTCAGGAAGTGGTAAAACAACATTGTTGTCTTTATTGGCAGGGATTGATAACGTTTCTTCGGGTAATATTGTAATTGATGCAGAAGAGATAACCTGCATGAGTGAAAATCAGTTGACAAAATTTCGCTCCAAAAAACTTGGATTTATTTTTCAAAGTTTTTATTTACTGCCTCACTTAAACGTATTAGAAAATGTTGCCTTGCCGCTTGATATCGTTGCAAAGGATGATGCTAATGATAAAGCTAAAGAACTCTTAAAACTAGTGGGGTTGTCTAGCCGACAAGATGCTTTACCTAATAAACTGAGCGGTGGAGAAAAGCAACGAGTAGCGATCGCTAGGGCTTTAATCAACGAGCCTAAAGTTATTTTTGCAGATGAGCCTACTGGTAATTTAGATTTAGAAACAGGGCAAATTATTACAAACCTGCTGTTTAATTTAGTGCAATCAAAAAACTTGACCTTGCTTCTTGTAACACATGACTTGGCGTTGGCTAATCGTTGCGACAGAGAATTAAAACTAACAAATGGTCAATTAGATGACGTTTAACCGTCTTTCTTTTTTAAGTCGTTACGCTCTAAAAGAATTATTCAATAATCGATTTTTTTCGATTTTTTTTGCCGTTAACCTTTGGCTCGGACTAGTAGGCTTTGTTTTTATTGGAAATATTGGCGTAGGCGTTGATAAATACTTCAATCATAATTTAAAAAAAATTCTCAATGGTGATTTGCAAATTTCTAGCCGTCAAGTTTTACCGCAAGATCTTTCTAAAAAAGTAGAAAATTTCTTATCCAAAAATAACTCTAATTTTGAAATAACGCAAACCATTAGCCTTTTCTCTATGGTTAACAGTACCAAACAAACGGCTTTATTCAATGTTCGGGGTATTGATAAAAAATTCAACTTATACAGTGATTTTGCCATTCAAAATGGTGAAGTTAATAGTACATCTATTGGTGATAGTTTATTAAAAAAGCAAGGTGTTTGGCTTGATAAAGAGAGTATGCAATTATTACAGGTCAAAGTTGGTGATAAGCTCAAAATTGGAAATACTTCATTTACTATTAATCAAACAATTAGTCGCTTACCTCAAATGGGGAGTGCTTTTAGTGCTTTTGTTCCTACTGTATACATCCATCGCCAATATATTAAAGATACTGGTTTATTAATGCTGGGAAGTAGGGTGTCTTCTAGTATTAACATTAAGTTACCAAATGTGCAATCAATTGATAGTTTAAAGCAAGAACTCATTTCATTAATCTATCAGTATTATCCAAATGCTGACGACCTCCGCGTACGTAGTTTAAAAGATGCCAGTGAACGACTAGATGTATTATTAGAATACATTGCTGGTTTTTTAAATTTAGTTTCCTTGGTTGCCTTATTTTTATCTGGCATTGGTACAGCTTTTTTATTTAGAAATTATGCTTTAAAGCGTCTTAAAAGTTCAGCTATTGCAGTTTGTTTAGGCTTGTCTAGCAAGCAATCTAACATTATTATGTTAATACAATTATTACTATTAGCGTCAGTTGCTGGTATTTTGGCTGTAATCTTTGGCGGATTGTTAAGCTATATCTTTAGTATTTACTTTTCAGATTTTATTGGTGATTTTCAATTTGTCTTATTCGATTTCACCACTGCATTAGCTGGACTTTTAATCGCTATTTTTTCGGCCATATTGTTTTCTTTGCCTACCTGGCTACAAGTTAGAAATATTAAGCCCATTATCTTACTCAAAAGCGAAGGCGTTCCAGTAGTTAGTCAAAATAAAAGACAGTGGCTTTTTTACTTGCCTGGGTTGATTTTTTTCTGGTTAGTGGCAGCTTATTTAACAAACTGGATACAAGGTAGTTTTTTTATATTGGTATTTTGCTTTGTCCTATTAATTTTGATTGGCTGTGTGTCACTTATTTGTCATTTTTCAATGTGGCTTAGCAAAAGACACAAAGGCACTTACAAAATGGCATTACGACAAATTGCACGACATAGAAATGCTACTATTTCATCCGCTACAGCAATAGCTTTAGGTGTATTTCTAATGGCAATGATCCCACAAATATCTATGGGTATCAGTGATGAAATAAAGCAACCAAAAGATGCATTATTGCCTAATTACTTCCTCATTGACATTCAAGAAGATCAGCTTAAAGGCTTGGAAAAGCTAATCGTGGAATATGGATTAAGGTTAGATCATGTTTCACCATTAGTTCGTGGCCGATTAACACATGTTAATGATGAGTCTGTTGGACGGCGCTATGAAAATCCTGAACAAAAAAAACAAGGACTCTTGCGAGCTTTTAATCTTAGTTACCGTCAAAAGCTACTCCCTTCTGAGAAAATTGTTACTGGTAAGTCTTTTGATGAATACACCCTGGAATCTCCTGCGCAAGTATCAATTGAAGAAAAATTTGCTAAACGTAACGGTCTAAAAATTGGTGATCGTTTAATTTTTGATATTCAGGGTATTGCTCTAGAAGGTGTCATCCAAAATTTACGCAGTGTTAAATGGAATAGTTTTCAGCCTAATTTTTTTGTTTTATTTCAAACTCAGGCATTGATATTGGCACCAAAAACCTATATTGCTAATATCCCTAGTATCAAAGATGAAAATAAGTTTCAGTTTAGAAAAGCATTGGTAGAAGCATACCCAAATATTTCAGCAATTGATATTCAAAAGCTAATTGACTCCACTTTAAGTATTGGTGCAAAAGCTTTAGAGTTGATTCTATTTTTAGCAACCATTACTTTCCTATCTGGAATGATGGTGGTTTTTTCAATTTCTATTATGCGCGCTTATGAGAAAAAAACAGAATTATCACTACTGAAAACCCTTGGTATGTCTTCCTTATCTTTGCAAAAACTTGTGTTAATTGAGTTTTCTTTACCCGCAATTATTGCACTGTTTATTGGAATAATACTAAGTATCTTAGTTTCGTTTGCATTCTCATACTTAACATTTGAACGAATTTTTGAAGTTCATTTCGATGCGCTTGCGATTGTTTTGTTGTTAGCCACCCTCTTGATTATGGTTTTGGCTTGGCTGGTTGGTGGCTATGTATCTAGAATCAAACCTTTGCAAAATTTACGTGATGATCAATCTTGAATTAAGATTACTTTTAAAAATTACGTATTCTCACTCATGTATTGCAGAGCTTGGTATAGATATTCCACAGGAACGATTTTTAAGCCTTTAGGGGCTTTTTTAGGTAAATTACCCTTTGGTATGATGGCTAACTTGAAGCCGTGTTTTTGAGCCTCTGACAAGCGTTCAATCGCATTATAAACAGGACGAACCTCGCCCGTTAAGCCCACTTCGCCAAAAGCGATCCAATCGTTTGGAATTACCTTATCTCTAAGACTCGACATAATCGCTAACATCACTACCAAATCAGATGCTGTTTCATTCACTTTAATACCGCCTACTACATTTACAAATACATCTTGGTCATGGGTGGCAACACCACCATGTTTATGAAGTACAGCGAGCTGTAAAGCTAGGCGGTTTTGCTCTAATCCTACACAGATGCGCTTTGGATTACCACTTGCCTGGTCAACCAAAGCTTGCACTTCGATCATTAGCGGGCGAGTCGCTTCTCGAGTTACCATCACCATAGATCCTGGTGACGGCTTAGCTTGGTTAGATAAGAAGATAGCTGATGGATTTTCAACTTGTTTTAAGCCTGTTTCACCCATTGCAAAAACACTGATTTCATTCACTGCACCAAAGCGATTTTTTACCGCACGAATAATACGATAGCGCCCGCCTGCATCACCCTCAAAATAAAGCACCGTATCTACCATATGCTCAAGTATTCTTGGGCCTGCTAAAGCACCACCCTTGGTTACGTGGCCAATCATGAGTAATATTGTGTTGGTTTGCTTGGCATATTGGGTTAGTTGCGCTGCACAATCACGCACTTGAGTAACGGAACCTGGTGCAGAAGATGAGCCGTCAGTGACCATGGTTTGGATTGAATCAATCACAATAACTTTAGGTCGCACCTCTTTAGCCAGCTTAATAATTTTTTCTAAATGAGTTTCACTTAAAAGCAAGATATCCTCTTTAATGCTCAATCGAATTGCTCGATCACCAATTTGCTCAGCTGACTCTTCACCACTGACATACAAAGTAGTATCAGTTTTGTTAATGGCCGCCATTACTTGCAAAATTAATGTGGATTTACCAATCCCAGGATCACCACCGATTAACACCACAGAGCCATCTACTAAGCCGCCACCCAAAGTGCGATCAAGTTCACTAAGCCCAGAGCTAAGTCTGGTTCTATTTTCAGATTTAATGGCTGATAGGTTTTGAACTTTTGAAGGTGGAAGGTCTTTTAAACTTTCAGGTTTCGAGGAAGTTGCTTGAGACAAAATAACTTCTTCTAAAGAATTCCAAGCTTTACAATCCAGACATTGGCCAGCCCATTGATGGTGCGAAGCGCCACATTCTCGACAAACGAATTCAATTTTTGTTTTTGCCATTTTTATACTAGCGTTATTTATTCATGAGTTTGTCAATCTCATTTTTAAAAGCTTCAATATCTTGAAATTGTCGATAAACCGAAGCAAAACGAATATAAGCCACTTCATCAAGTTCCTTAAGTTCTTCCATTACCCATTCGCCAATCTTTTTAGAAGGCACTTCACGGTCTGCTTGGGTCATGAGCTTGCGCTCAATACGCTGAATTGAAGTTTCGATTTGTGAGGTTTTAACAGGACGTTTTTCTAGCGCTTTTAATAAGCCAGAACGTAGCTTCTCTTCACTAAAAGATTCTCTAGATTCATCACTTTTAATTAAGCGTGGAAGATTAAGATCTACTGTTTCACGGGTTGAATAGCGCTCACCACAAGACGTACATTCGCGACGACGACGCACTTGCGAGCCGTCATCAATTAAACGTGTGTCTAATACTTTGGTATCGTCAGACTGGCAAAATGGACAGCGCATTCTCCCCCTTAATGTTTATTATTTACACCCATCAAGTGGGTACTAAAAAGAGTAAACCGGATGCTTGGCGCAAACTTCGGCAACCTTCACTTTAACTTCATCAATCACTGATTCATTACCAAGGTCATCACAAATATCACAAATCCACATTGCAAGATCACGACACTCCTGTTCGCCAAATCCACGAGTTGTAACTGCAGGCGTGCCAACACGAATACCACTGGTCACAAATGGAGACTGAGGATCATTTGGCACTGCATTCATATTAACTGTAATATGTGCACTGCCTAGTGCTGCATCAACTGCCTTACCCGTTAAACCTTGATCAATAAAACTGACCAGAAATAAATGATCATCTGTGCCGCCAGAAACAACATCAAAACCTCGTTCAATAAATGTATTTGCCATTGCTTGTGCATTAACTTTAACTTGCTTTTGGTAAACCTTATATTCAGCACTCATTGCTTCTTTAAAGCACACCGCTTTAGCTGCAATAACGTGCATCAAAGGTCCACCCTGAATACCTGGGAAAATTGCTGAATTTAATTTTTTCTCAATTTCAGGATTAGATTTAGCAAGAATCAAGCCACCACGAGGACCGCGAAGTGTTTTATGCGTTGTAGTGGTGGTTACATCTGCAATACCAACTGGAGATGGATACTCACCCGCTGCAACTAAACCGGCAACATGCGCCATATCTACTAGTAAATAAGCACCGATCGAATCAGCAATATCTCTAAAACGCTGCCAATCGACAACGCGTGAATAAGCTGAAAAACCTGCGATAACCATTTTTGGCTTATGCTCTTTTGCTAAAGCTTCAACTTGGTCATAATCAATCTCGCCTGTCTCTTCAACTAAGCCATATTGGATAGCATTAAAATTTTTGCCAGAAAAAGAAGGCTTTGCACCATGGGTTAAATGTCCGCCGTGTGCAAGGCTCATGCCTAAGATAGTATCACCCGGTACTAATAGCGCCTGGAAAACAGCTGCATTTGCTTGCGAGCCTGAGTGAGGCTGAACATTAGCATAATCTGCATTAAATAATGCCTTGGCACGATCAATAGCTAATTGCTCAACCACGTCCACATGCTCACAACCACCATAGTAACGCTTTCCAGGATAACCTTCAGCGTATTTATTAGTTAGCTGCGAGCCTTGCGCTTCCATCACTGCCAGTGATGTGTAGTTTTCACTGGCAATAAGCTCAATATGCGCCTCTTGACGAGCCGTCTCTGCAATAACTGCATCAGAAATTTCAGAATCAACAATGGCTAAAGTTTGGGATTTATTGAACATAGGCCTCTCCTTTTTTAATATTTTGTTTGGATTTTAATTTAATAATTTTAACTCATAATTATAAATATAACGACCAAAGTAAACGCCCATGTTGTAAAAATAAGGGAATTATGAAAATCAATCAAAATAAGCACTTTTAAAGCTTAAATTTGCCTAAAAAATGCATATAAAGTGCCATTTTTAAACATTAAATGCTGTTTTATAGCTAAAAATAGCCACTTAAGAGCAATATGTTAAAAAATTTAAGAAATTTCAAGAATTGAATGCTAAAAGCACCTAAACATAAAAAAGCCGCAAACTAAATACTTAGTTTGCGGCTTTTATAACAATAATTTATTTAAAAATTATGGCTTCTTAGGTGTTTGGTATGGCACTTCAGTGTGAACAGAATCCCATTCAGTTGTGTAACCAACGTGAAAACCTGCAGGTACTTCACCGTCTACTGTTTTTTGTGTTGTTGTAACTTGGAAGCCTTTTTTACCTACTACACCAGTTGGAACCTTAGGTCTTTGCATTTGTCCGCTCATATTCTACTCCTAGAAAAACTTAAAGTATCCACTGTAAGAAACTACAGCTAAAAAATACTTTAATCAATAAAATTTATAATCCAATTAATTATACAGTGACAGATGCCAATAGTTCAATTTTTATCAAAAAATTATTCTATTTCGTGGATTTAAATATTGACTTTTTAATTAGCGTTATTTATAAAGTATTACAAACCGAGCAGTGCGCATCCTTACTGATCTTAACCGTTCTAAAATCAAGATTCATAGCATCCATTATCATCAGCTTCCCAATCAGCTGATCACCTAGATTTAAAACAACCTTAATAGCCTGTAGTGCTTGCATTGTGCCCATAACGCCTGCAACTGGTGCAAGAATGCCATTTTCTGAGCAATTTTCATGATTCTCACCCTCTTTAGGATACAAACACTGATAGCAAGGCTGGTCTGACTCATAACCTTTAAATACCGATAGTTGCCCTTCAAAACGAATAACTGCAGCAGATACTAGCGCTACTTTCTCTTGCACGCAAGCTGCGTTAATCTTAAAACGTGTTTCGAAATTATCCGTGCCATCTAAGACAATATCCGCTTTACTGACCCAAGTATTAAGATTTTTTTCGCTCAAATTTTTAAGCGTAGTGACTTTAATATTTGGATTAATGGCCAGCATTTTATCTTGAGCAGAGTCTACTTTGTATTGACCGATGTCTTGAGTATGGTGAACAACTTGGCGCTGAAGGTTTGATAATTCAACCTTGTCAAAATCTGCAATAATGATGTGCCCCACGCCTGCTGCTGCTAAATAAAGTGCGCTTGGCGAGCCCAATCCACCGACGCCGATTAACAACATAGTAGAGTCTAATAAACACTGCTGACCTTCAATACCAACCTGTGGCAGCATAATTTGACGAGAATACCTAAGTAGCTCCTGATCATTCATTATTGTCTTCTTTCATATATTGATCAAAATATTTGTCAAGCTTTGGCGCGATTAACAATTGACAATAAGGCTGATTAGAGTTGTTATTAAAATAGTTTTGATGATACGACTCTGCTGGATAAAATACATCCAGCACACTGACTTCAGTCACAATATTATCACCCAGGGTTTGGATATAGGTATTAGCAAGGTTTTTCTGTGCATCATTAGTGTAGAACACGCCAGAGCGATATTGCGTACCTCTGTCATTACCCTGCTGATTTAACGTAGTAGCGTCGTGTGTCGCAAAAAAGACAACAAGTAATTGCTCGAAGCTCGCTTGAGATTCATCAAAATTAATCTTAACCACTTCAGCATGACCCGATGATCCAGTGCATATATCTGCGTAAGTTGGGTTTTGAGTCAAGCCGTTACAATATCCAGATTCAACGCTTGATACGCCTTTAATTCGTTGAAAGACGGCTTCAACACACCAAAAACATCCGCCGGCAAAATAAGCTGTTTGCATGTATGATTAAATTATTAATTCAAAAAATCATAGTATAGTCGATGAGTGCCAAAGAAGTAATAGCGCAACTTAAATCTTTCGCGAGCCTAGAACGCAAGAAAACCAATCAAAGGTTTTTTAAAACAGGTCCTGGGCAGTATTCAGAGCATGAGCAATTTATAGGCGTTCGAGTTCCGCAAATTCGTCTTATTGCAAAACAACATTTCAAGCAAATTGATTTTAGTGAAATTGATCAATTAATCATTAACCCTATTCACGAAGTACGCTTTTGTGCGCTGATTATATTAATGAACCAGTATCAAGCAAATAACCAAGAAACTGTTTTTAACTATTATTTAGATAACATTAGCTCTGTTAATAATTGGGATTTAGTTGACACTTCTGTGCCCGCTATTATTGGCGACTACCTAGTTAATCATTCAGAAAAAACTGCACTTCTTTTTAAATGGGCTGACTCAGATGATTTATGGGAAAGGCGAATAGCTATTGTTGCTACATTTGCTTTTATTAGACAAAATCAATTTAAACTTACTTTAGCAATCAGCCAATTACTCCTTAAAGATCAAGAAGATTTAATACACAAAGCAGTGGGCTGGATGTTAAGAGAAGTTTATAAAAAAGATATAAACATCTGTATGACCTTCTTAAGAGAAAACTATGCACAACTACCCAGAACTACTTTAAGATATGCGATTGAACGCATGCCTGAGATTGATAGAAAAGCGTATTTAAAAGGAACTTTTTAATATGACCGAAAAAGCCCCGTACGAACATGGATATATGCTGAGCTTATTGCTCATCGCTATTGCTGGATTAATCTGGTTATTTACACCTTTTATTCCCGCTTTATTTTTAGCGTTGCTGATAGCTATCGCAACTTTTGATCTATATAGCAAACTCAAAAATCGATTATCAGCTTCTTATGCAGCACTATCGATGACGCTATTAGTGACGACAATTTTAATCTTGCCACTAAGCTATATTTTGCTTGTAAGTGGTCTGGAAGTATCTACACTTATTCAAACCATTAATACAGATTTTAGTATTGAAAAAATCCGTCAAATTCTCGAACAAACCATTTTAGGCCTGCCTTTTTCTGAGTCTATAAAAACAACGTTAAGCGCTGCTATTAACAATAATCTAGAAAGTTTACTGATCAATGTTAAAGATTTTTCGGTAGTTATTTTGAGTAGTATTTTATCTTTATCTTCTCATTTTGTATTTTTTTTGGTGATTAGTGTTTTTGCACTTTATTACTTTTATCTTGATGGTAAGAGCATCATTAAGCGTCTTAAAGATCTTTCACCTCTAGAAAACCGATTAGATGACATCCTGTTAAAACAATTTTCAAGCCTTTCTGTTACGTTGGTTGGAAGTGTTTTTAGTATTGCTATTTTGCAAGGGGTTATATTCTCTATCGCGGTAATAATAGTGGGCTTGCCTGCCTTGTATTTTGGTATCGCAATGGCGCTAGCCAGCTTTATTCCGGTGCTTGGTGGTTTGATTATCTGGCTACCACTCAGTGTATATCTTTATGCACAAGGTCAAACTACCGATGCACTTGTCATTGTTTTATTTGGCGCTGTATTTATTGGCACCATTATTGACAACTTTGCCAGACCTTTAATTATCCAAAAATTTACCAAAACCAGTGACCAATCTAGTGCGCTAAACTATACCTTGATTACCGTATTATCAACGTTGGCCGGCATCATTCAGTTTGGTATTTTAGGTTTGTTTATTGGTCCAATTATTGCCGCTATGGCCATCAGTATCTTTGATGTTTACGCCATTAAATACGCAGATTCACTAGACAAGCGATAAACAGC
>CALBNC010000051.1 GCA_937896195.1 uncultured Gammaproteobacteria bacterium | reverse complement strand
CATCAAAGATATTAACTCGTCCTTGAGCTTTTGAATCGTTAATGTATTTGGCACTGAGATGGCCAAATGCCATAGGAGAGTATGCCAATAAAGGAACGTTTTCACGATAGCCCATTTCACGCAATGAGAAATCATAAGTACGGTTGATAAGGTTGTAAGCATTTTGCATACTAACCACGCGTGGTAAGCCTTCTCGTTCAGAGGCGTTTAAAAACTGCATTAAACCCCAAGGCCATTCATTAGACAAGCCAATATGTCGGATCTTACCCTCTTTGACTAGTTCAGATAATGCTTCTAGCGTCTCAACAAAAGCTGTAAATTCTCGCTCATGCGTTGGATCAAATAAATATTGACCAAACATAGGTGTGTTACGCTCTGGCCAATGCAGCTGATACAGATCAATATAATCAGTCTGTAGGCGTTTTAAAGATCCTTCCACGGCATTGTTTAAGTTTGACCGATTAAAGGCATGTTCACCATCACGAACCCAAGGCATTCCTCGCGAACTTCCAGCAGCTTTAGTGGCTAAAATAATTTTATCACGAGGCTTACTTTTTACCCAATTACCAACAATGGTTTCAGTGGAATAAGCGGTATCAGCTCGCGGGGGAACTGGGTACATTTCAGCGGTATCAATAAAGTTTATCCCTTGGCCCATTGCATAGTCAAGCTGTTGATGTGCTTCTTGTTGTGAGTTTTGCTCACCGAAAGTCATGGTGCCCATGCAAATATTAGACACCATTAAATCACTACTTCCAAGCTGGGTATATTTGATCATTATTTGAATAAGTTTATAAAGTGCAATATATTAACATGATAAGCGAGATTCGAACTGCACGGTTGAATGTATACTGACATTTGAATTTAATTAGTCAAAGACTCTGTGAACAACATCAATTTACTTGATAAAAATAACAACTTCAATATCTTGTTAGCAGGCATTATAGGTCTGTTTATTGGTGTAGGTGTAGCCAGATTTGCCTACACTTCTCTACTCCCTTCTATGCTGGATGACAAAACTCTGTCACTTACTTTTTCTGGTGTTTTGGCTTCCACTAATTACGTTGGTTATTTACTGGGTGCCCTGTTTGCGGTTTTTATCAAAGACATCGATACGAAGGTTAAATACTTTAGGTTAGGACTGGTCTTATGTGTTGTTTCCACCGCCATGATGGGTGTTGCTACTCAAGATATGTGGCTAATAGTTAGTAGAATTATTGCAGGCTTTGGTGGCGCTATGGCCTTGGTAGTTGGTGCAGCGATTGTTATGGTGAAGCTTAACTTTGAAGATAAAACTAAAGCGATGGGGATTTATTTTTCTGGCATTGCTATTGCGTTAGCGGTGTCAGATATTATTGCCAGATTAGTTTTAACCATTGATACTTGGCAAGTTTCTTGGCTGGCTTTGGCTCTTAGTGCTGCATTGGTTGCACCCTATTCTTGGTATATTTTATCGACTGATCAAAAAATACAAGCCAATAACACTAGCCACTCTCTAGACAAAAATTTATTCTCTCGTTTTGTAATCATTCTGATTGTGGCTTATTTTACTGCAGGCGTTGGTATGGTTGTCCAAGGTACCTTCCTGCCTACTATTATTCAGTCCTTACCAGGATTGGAATCTTTTGCTGGGTTTACTTGGTTATTAGTGGGTTTGGCTGGCATACCCTCTTCGATAATCTGGATGCGTTTGGCGCACAAATATGGCAATGTAAATATTATTATTATTGCCATGATTATTCAAATTATTGGGATTTTGATTCCTACCCTCAGTAGCAACCTTTATCTTAATTTATTATCGGGCATTTTATACGGTGGAACATTTGTAGGATTGGTGGCATTATTTATGCATTTAGGTGGCAAACTTGCTGGCAAAAATCCAGTCATGCTAATGGGTGCACTTACTACTGCTTATGGCATAGGACAAGTTAGTGCGCCTTTATATGCTGTAACCTTAACAGACCAATCAGGTGATTATAATCAAGCACTGTACGTTACCGCTATCATTGTATTTAGCGGAGTGATTATGCTACTGGCAACTAAAATATTCAACATTAAACACCTTCACCCTTAGCTTTAGTCGTATAATAAAAAATTAACAACTCAAAAAGGGTTAATCAATGGATTCTAAACTTAACGAAAAAGCTCTGGCGATCTCTTTAGGGGTTTTATGGTCATTAGCAATTTTATCTTTATCAATTATTGCCATGATGTCTGAGAATTATCTACATAATGTTGTTGGATTCTTTTCAAGTATTTATCTTGGCTATTCATTAAGTTTTACTGGCATTTTAATAGGCATGGTATGGGCATTTATTGATGCTGCGATTGGCGGCTGGTTCTTGGCATGGCTATATAACAAACTGGCGAAATAAAGCTCTAGATGAGTACTTCCTAAAACCTTAAAATCTTGACCATAGGTGTATTTTATTTTTTTGAGTTAATCAACACTTGAACGAAAAAAGCTTCACCAAAAAGTAAAGCTTTCATTAAAACATTCTGATTATATTAAGCAAAATCTATATTCATGTCTGCGCCTAGCTCCTTTGCTGAAATAGTTCTATCAACTTCCTGCTCAAGATCTGTAATACGCTTTTCCAATACAGAAACAATATGCTCACGAGTATGCTGATGTTCAATACTAGTATTTGTCATATCAAGACAATGTTTAATTGACTGCAACTCTTCAAGTAGATTCTCTTTACCTATTTCCATAAAATTTCTCCTTTTTATAAAACTTCACATTGATTATATAACAAATTTATTGTACAAAAAATAATTTATTGTACAACAGATATAAGAATTTACAAAAATAGCGTATTATTTAAATATATATTCTTTATAAGAAAAATATGAAAAATAAAATTATTACTTTATTGTTGTTTATATTAAGCTCTACAAGCTCTGCATTATCAATTGGAGACTACGCTCCAAATTTTTCACTTCCAGATCAAAATGGTGAATTTAAATCACTTAAACAGCATCGCAATAACTGGGTTATTATTTATTTTTATCCAATGGATGATACGCCTGGGTGCACAACAGAAGCTTGCAGCTTTAGAGATGCAACTGATCATATTATTGCTAAGAACGCAGTAATATATGGTGTTAGTATCGATAGCGTAGAGTCACATAAAAAGTTTTCTAAAAAATATACTTTGCCTTTCTCATTATTATCAGATATTAATGGAGAGGTATCTAAAAATTACGACTCTTTAGGAAGTTTTTTAACTTGGAAAGTTGCTATTAGAAATACTTTTATTATTAATCCAGCTGGCATAATTGTTAAAAAATATACTGATGTTAACCCTAAAAAACATGCACAAGAGGTTCTAAAAGATTTAATGACCCTTCAATCAAACAATTAAAGAAAGGTATTAACTTATCACGCTCAATTCTAGCTTCGTCTAAACATCTTATAGATATTTACACATTAAGATTTATAAAATTTTACTAACATAGTTGTATAACAAACCAATGAAATAAGCCTCTAGCTAGGTATAATCAAACCCATGTTAAATACTTAGGTTAAGCGTATGTCGGGTAATTCTTTTGGAAAATTATTTACAGTAACCACTGCTGGCGAATCTCATGGTGAGGCATTGGTGGGCATTGTTGATGGTTGCCCGCCTGGCATGGACTTATGTGAAGCCGATCTTCAAGGGGATCTTGATTTAAGAAAACCTGGTACGTCTCGCCACACTACGCAGCGCCGAGAAGAAGACTTAGTCAAAATATTATCAGGTACTTTCGAAGGTAAAACTACGGGCATGCCGATCGCACTAATTATTCAAAATACCGATCAACGCTCGAAAGATTATGGCAATATTGCCAATACCTTTCGTCCAGGTCATGCTGATTACACTTATGATCAAAAATATGGTTTTAGAGATTATCGTGGTGGCGGGCGCTCGTCTGCTCGAGAAACTGCCATGCGAGTTGCCTGTGGCGGTATCGCTAAAAAATATCTAAAAGAAACACAGGGTATTGAAATTAAAGGCTACTTAAAGCAACTTGGCCCTATTGAAGCTGAAACTCTTGATTGGTCTGAAGTACATAACAATCCATTCTTTTGTCCTGATGCTAGCAAAATTACAGAGCTAGAAAATTACATGGATGCATTAAGAAAATCTGGCGACTCTATTGGTGCTCGCATCAACATAGTAGCTACAAATATGCCAGTCGGACTAGGTGAGCCTATCTTTGATCGATTAGAAGCAGATGTTGCCCATGGGATGATGAGTATTAACGCAGTTAAAGCTGTTGAAATTGGTGCAGGGTTTGAATCAGTTACTCAAAAAGGTACTGAGCATCGTGATGCTATTAGTATTGATGGTTTTAAATCTAACCATGCAGGTGGTACGCTTGGTGGCATTAGTTCGGGACAAGATTTACTGGTATCTATCGCACTTAAGCCAACTTCAAGCTTACGCTTACCTATTGAAAGTATCGACAAAGAAGGTAACCCGATTGAAGTTATCACCAAAGGTCGCCATGATCCTTGTGTTGGTATTCGCGCCACCCCTATTGCTGAAGCTATGCTTGCAATAACAGTGATGGATCATGTGATGCGTCATCGTGCACAAAATGCTGATGTTAAATCTGCAACACCCGTTGTACCTGGCTCTATCTTATAGCCACTACTTACTTTAAATTTACTTACAAGGACAAAAATGTTGTTTTCATTGATTAACAAATACGCCCCTATTAACGCCAAGAATGATTTTTTATCAGGCTTAACAGTTGCCCTGGCACTTGTACCTGAAGCGGTCGCTTTTGCATTATTAGCAGGTGTCGATCCATTAGTTGGCTTATATGCTGCCTTTACTATTGGCCTAGTTACCTCAATTATTGGTGGACGACCTGGCATGATTTCTGGTGCAACTGGTGCAATCGCTGTTGTTATTGGAACACTCGTTGCCCAGCATGGCGTTGAGTATTTATTCGCAGCAGTTATCATGACTGGCTTAATTCAAATCGCGTTTGGCGTCTTGAAAATGGGTAAATTTATTCGCCTTGTTCCTCATCCGGTTTTCCTAGGCTTTGTTAATGGCTTAGCTATGGTTATTTTTATTGCACAAATCAAGCAATTCAAAATTGGAGACGACTGGATTACCGGCACACCACTCGTTATTATGCTTGTCATTATTGCTGGCACCATGGCCATCATTCATTTCTTACCTAGATTCACCAAAATCGTGCCTTCTACATTAGCAGCCATTATTATTGGAAGTGTTGCAGCTATTTGGATGGGCTTAGATACAAGAACAGTTGGTGACATTGCTTCAATTAAAGGCGGCCTACCTATTTTCCATATTCCGGATGTTGGTGGTCTAAGTTGGGAGATGATTGAAATTGTCTTTCCATATGCGATAGTCATGGCCCTTGTTGGCTTGATTGAAAGTCTACTAACACTAAACCTAATTGACGATTTAACTGGAACAGTCGGCCAGCCCAATAAAGAATCTATCGCTCAAGGTGTTGCTAACTCTGTAACTGGCTTGTTTGGTGGTATGGGTGGTTGTGCCATGGTTGGACAAAGTTTAATCAATATTAAATCTGGTGGACGTGGCCGACTTTCAGGCGTTGTTGCTGCTCTTGTACTGCTTATGTTTATTCTATTTTTATCTGAATATATTGAGATGATTCCAATTGCAGTCCTAATTGGCGTGATGTTCATGGTGGTGATCGGTACTTTTGAATGGTGTACTTTCCATCTATTCGGAAAAGTACCAATGCCGGATGTTATTACCGGCATGTCAGTTGCTATTATTACTGTACTTACTGATAACTTAGCATTGGCTGTTATTGTGGGTGTTATTATGTCAGCACTGACTTTCGCTTGGGAATCTTCAAGCAAGATTCATGCTGATAAATCAACCAATGAAGATGGTGCTACAAGTTATAAGCTTAACGGCTCTTTATTTTTTGGCTCTATAGATAGCTTTCAAGCACTGTTTACACCGGCTGAAGATGCAAATGATGTTTATATAGATTTTAACAACTCAAAAGTGATGGATCATTCAGCCATTCAAGCAATTGATAAGCTTGCAGTTCGTTATAAAAAAATCGGAAAAACGCTTCATCTTCAACATCTGAGTGCTGAATGTCGATTACTATTAAAAACGGCCAGAAACTTGGTTGAAGTTAATATCTTAGAAGATCCAAAATATCATGTGGCTGACGACAAACTAGCTTAATCAAACTATTGACTAATGCCTTTTTTTGATTTATATTAATCTTCTATGAATTTATTTATTATTTAAGGAAATATAGATATGAAAAAAACTCTACTAATAGCGATGCTTATATCAAGCAGTGTCATGGCTCATCAGTCATTTCATAATTATTCGCCTAGTCATGGCCTTAATGACAATTTTTGGTCAAATTTCAATAGACAGTTTCAGCAATTTGACAACGGAATACGTACTGTTCAAAATCAAAATGCGATTACTACGCAAACTAAGCGATATTTTGATGATCAATCTAATCACTACATGATTGAAATAAAAGTGAAAGGATTGGCTAAAGAAAATTTAGATATCACCACTAGAAATAACATGATTTATATCAGTGGACGTGTGCAAATATCTGAGAAAACAGCTAACAGTTCTCGCACTTCATCGAGTAAATTCTCGCAATCTTATTCATTACCAAATGATGCGGATACAGATAATATTAACGCTGAATTTAAAAGTGGACTCTTAACTGTCTCTATTCCAAAACTAGAAAAAGCTAAACCCTTGGTAAACAAAATTACTATTCAGTAGATCGTTTATTTACCTTTTTCGTCACCCCAAAGCAACTTATGCATTTGTACTTGCATACGCACATTAAGCTGAGCTTCAAGAATCCAATCGGCTAATTGAGTTGGTGTTATTTGATCAAACACAGGGGAGAATAAAACACCAGCTTGAGTTGGGTATTGATTTAGAATATCAACACTCCAATCAAAATCATGGCGCGATCCAATGACAAATTTAAGCTGATCTTTTGCTTGAAGTTTTGCAACATTGCTGTATAAGTTTTTATCCACTTCATTTGAACAAGGTGTCTTAATATCCATCACAATAGAAACGCCTGGATTGATCTGTTCAATATCAATACTGCCACTAGTTTCTAATGAGACTTTATAGTTATTTTTAATCAAAGTATCTAATAAAACATAACAATTAATTTGCGCCAACGGCTCTCCGCCTGTCACACAAACATATTGAGTGTTATATTGGCCAACTTCAGCCATAATTGTATCGATACTAATTAGGTTGTTGCCTTTAAAAGCATACTCAGTATCGCAATAAGTACAGCGCAGTGGACAACCTGTTAGGCGAATAAAGATACTAGGTAAGCCCACTTCTCTAGCCTCACCTTGTAGTGAATAGAAAATTTCAGTAATGTTTAAATCGGTATTCATAAGGCTGTTTTAAATTGAGAGTCTTTTAAGTTTTTTATTTGATTACGG
Organism: uncultured Gammaproteobacteria bacterium; assembly: GCA_937896195.1. Classification (GTDB taxonomy): domain Bacteria; phylum Pseudomonadota; class Gammaproteobacteria; order PS1; family Pseudothioglobaceae; genus Thioglobus_A. The sequence continues at coordinate 49,763 of CALBNC010000051.1, read as the reverse complement.
ACATCTGCAGCGCGTTCAAATTCTAAGTCACTTGCCAGTTTATACATCTGCTTTTCTAATGATTTTATTTCTTTAGCAAGTTGTACGGGAGACAATTGAATCAATATCTGTTCACCTGTATCCTCATCCAATTCTACGCTGGTTAGGTCGGTTTCTAAGATGTTAATAATCGGCTTTATAATGCCTCTAGGAGTAATGTTATTCTCCTCGTTATGTTTCTGCTGTTTTTCACGCCTTCTATTTGTCTCATCCATGGCTTTTTTCATCGACTTGGTGATTCGATCAGCATATAAAATTGCCTTACCATTAACATTTCTAGCCGCTCTACCCATGGTTTGAATCAGCGATCTTTCAGAGCGCAAAAACCCTTCTTTGTCTGCATCCAATATCGCCACTAAAGACACCTCAGGTATATCTAATCCCTCTCTGAGTAAGTTAATACCCACTAAGACATCAAATACACCAAGACGTAAATCACGAATAATTTCTACACGTTCAACTGTATCAATATCAGAGTGTAAGTATCGAACTTTAACCCCATGCTCATTTAGATATTCACTAAGTTGTTCAGACATCTTTTTGGTCAATGTAGTCACTAAAACTCGATCGCCCACTTTAACACGCTTGTTAATTTGACTAAGTAAATCATCCACTTGAGTGCCAACTGGCCTCACTTCAATTTCAGGATCTAATAGTCCAGTTGGGCGAACCAGCTGCTCTGCAATCGTAGTAGAAACATCAAGCTCATATTGTGCAGGGGTCGCCGATACTAAAATACACTGATGAATACGCTCTTCAAATTCGTTGTACTTTAATGGGCGATTATCCAGCGCAGAAGGCAGGCGAAATCCAAATTCTACTAAGGTTGTTTTACGCGCCCTATCGCCTTTATACATGCCACCAATTTGGCTAACTGTAACGTGTGACTCATCCAAAATAACTAAGGAATTTTCAGGCAAATAATCTAGCAAAGTAGGTGGTGGATCGCTCGGCTTACGCGAAGACAAATAACGTGAGTAGTTTTCAATACCGTTACAATATCCCAGCTCGCGCATCATTTCAATATCCATATGTACGCGCTGAGTAAGGCGCTGCTCTTCCACAAGTTTATTTAAAGATAGCAATTCCTCACGACGATCTTTAAGCTCAGCCTTAATATCATCTAGCATATTTAAGATCTTAGATTTTGGCGTCACATAATGCGTTTGAGGATAAACAGTAATACGTTGTAATGACTTGAGTCTTTCACCTGTTAAAGGGTCAAACCAATACAATCTTTCAATTTCTTCATCAAACATTTCAACACGCAACGCTCGCTCTTCAGAGTCTGCTGGAAAAATATCAATCACTTCACCTTTAACTCTAAAACTTCCTCTAAGCAAGGTCACATCATTACGCGTGTATTGCATTTGCGTAAGTCGAGATAATATTTCTCTTTGATTAGAAACCTCTCCCACACTTAAATGTAGCAACATCGACATGTAGCTTTCAGGGTCACCTAAACCGTAAATAGCTGAAACACTAGCAATAATGATTACATCATCGCGCTCTAAAAGTGATTTGGTAGCAGATAGACGCATCTGCTCAATTTGCTCATTAATTGATGAGTCTTTTTCAATAAATGTATCAGAGGCAGGTACATATGCCTCGGGCTGATAATAATCATAATATGAAACAAAATATTCCACCGCATTATTCGGGAAAAATTCTTTCATTTCTGCGTATAGCTGGGCGGCCAAAGTCTTGTTTGGCGCCATAATAAGGCTGGGACGCTGGGTTTGTTGGATCACATTTGCCAAGGTAAAAGTCTTACCTGAGCCCGTAACACCTAGCAAGGTCTGAAATTTCTCACCCGCATTTACACCATCAACCAGTGCCTTGATAGCACCGGGCTGGTCTCCACTTGGAGAAAATTTAGATTCTAGTTGAAATTTCTTGCCCACTACTTGTATTTTTTCATTAACATAAACCCTCAATTTTAATCTATTTTTTATAAAAAACCATGCCAGAGTTCCTTTCTAAAAGAGTTCAAAAAGTTAAGCCTTCAGCCACTCTTGCAGTCACTGCAAAAGCCAATGAATTAAAGTCTCAGGGTATTCAAATTGTATCAATGGGATCGGGTGAACCAGATTTCGATACGCCGATTAATATCCAGAAAGCCGCCATTGAAGCTATCCACAATGGTCAAACTCGATACACTGCAGTTGATGGTACGCCCGCTTTAAAACAAGCTATTATTGATAAATTTAAACGTCAGAATAATCTGGACTATACAGATACGCAGGTGATGGCATCTTCAGGTGGTAAGCAGGTTTTTTATAATTTGTGTCAAGCTGTACTTGATAATGGCGATGAAGTTATTATTCCTTCCCCTTATTGGGTGAGCTACCCTGATATGGTGCTTTTGGCTGATGCTACACCAATCGTGGTGGAAACTGGCTTAGAGCAAGATTTTAAAATTACCCCTAAGCAGTTAGAGCAAAGCATTACTGATAAAACCAAACTTTTTATTATTAACAGCCCTTCCAATCCTACCGGTGCAGTTTATTCAAAAGACGAACTACAAGCCTTGGCAGATGTACTGATTAACTATCCCAAAGTACTTATTATTACCGATGACATCTATGAGCATATTCGCTGGGGAAATGACGACTTTATTAATATTGTCATGGCAGAGCCTAAATTAAAAGATCGAACTATTATTCTTAACGGTGTTTCTAAAGGTTACGCCATGACAGGCTGGCGTATTGGTTATGGTGCAGGCCCAGAAGCTATCATTAAGGCCATGAAAAAGATTCAAGGTCAATCAACCTCTAATCCTTGTTCTATTGCACAAGCAGCAGCCTTAGAGGCACTAAATGGCGATCAAAGTATCATTGATACAATGGTTAGTGCATTTGAAGAGCGTCATGAATACATTGTGAATGCATTAAATGCTATTGATGGTGTTGAATGTCCAAGATCCCAAGGTGCTTTTTATTCTTTTCCAAGAGTTGAAGGCTTGATCAAACGCCTAGGCCTTAAGGATGATATAGAATTTTCTACCTATTGCCTAGAAAAGCTTAATATTGCACTTGTGCCTGGCTCTGCCTTTGGCGCATCAGGCTACGTGAGATTATCATTTGCCACTAGCATGGATAACATTAAACAAGCAGTAGAAAAGTTAGCTAGCATTTAATTCATTAGTAAGCAAAAAAAAACTTCCATAGATGAATATCTATGGAGGTTTTTTTATAAAGGCTCTTTTAGTTATTTATCATTAAAAGATGGTGCCAATTATTTAATGATCTTATTTTAAAGCTTCTTTTATGTCTCTTCTATCTACATAAGCCGTGCTATTTTTCATTTCATTCACTAGATCTTTGTGTTGCGCTGGAACAATAAAAGAATCATCAGTAACCAAACAAGGAATCTCTTTCTTAGTAAGTTCCATAATCACTTCAAAAGCAACATCTGAACCCCAACAGCTAATAAAATCACCATAAGTGTTGCCTTTATTGAAGTGACTAATCACCAAAGAATGTTTATCTAAAATAGCTTGAGCTATATCTGTCGGCTTCGTATTTCTTTTAAATTCAATATACTCATCATATTTTTTAACATCTTCTTCTTTAGGATTTTTAACTTCCAAGGCTTTTTTCTTATAAAAGTTTAAAACCGAATGAGCAGCACCTTTAGGTGTTTTACTGCTTTGCATAAAAGTTGTAAAACTCTTGACTATATGCATAGGCACAACCACATCATCCACTGTTATAAGATATGGATCATCCTTATGAGGATAAGCTGCTCCAGTAATTACTTGGTACATGGCATTAAGGTTGGTCGCATCTATATCTATCTCAATAGTAGGCTCGCCATTAATAGTCACATTCTCTTTGAATTTTGATGAAAGATTCGTCCATGGCGCTGTTATCTTGCCACCAAAGGCAAATTCCATATTTTCATGAGTTGATTGTTGCTCAATAAATTCTCTTTGAACGGTGAACTTCTTAAAAACTTTGTTTTCACTACCGTCATCGTTCAATAATGCAATTCTACAACCATTTAAAAGTTGGTCATATTGCCTTACTCGTTCACCCAGCCATTTTGAATACTTGGTGTCTTTAAAGTCAACATAAACGGTGCGACCATTTTGTTTTCTAGCCTCTCTAAGTGATATGTAAGAACCGACCGTTTTATCAATTGAGTTATCCGACCAACCAGTATCCTTAAACCACTGAATAAGCTTATCAGTAGACTCCATGGTAGTCATTGTGCCTTCGCTAGGATTGCCTATCACTTGTACAATATATCCTGCAATCTTTAACTTATCCAAAGAGTTATTGATAGCGCCACACTCTATGTTCAATGGATTATATTTCACACCACCTAAAGACTGAATTCTACGAGAAACAACGACCTTATTTTTGCCATGCACATATAGGTTACATAAAAGCATTCTAAGGCCCTTCTTCTGGTGTCTATCTTGAAGGTCAATTTGTTTTCCCAGACTATGCGCAAGCTGCTCTAGATGAGGCGTAGTAACGTGTAAAAATAGATCTAGTTTTGGTATGTGGGGCATAATTTTTTTTAGTTAAAATTAAAGAGGATATATGATAGCTTATTTACTATCACTCACTTTTTTTTATTAGAAAGTTTGGCGTTAAAACCTTGGTTTTTATTTTTTACAGAAATACGATGATGAAAGTCATTGTTGTTTTTTCGTAAAGGTTTTGATCTTGGCGAATTTCCAGCTCTAGAATAAGGTACTAAATGCTCATCGCCATCACCTATTAAATCACTGCGTCCCATTTTCTTAAGAGCCTGTCGCAATACATCCCAATTTTCAGAATCATGGTAGCGTAAAAAAGCTTTGTGCAATTTTCGTTGTTGCCCGCTACGTGGGGTTTTGACTGATTCTGACCCTCGGGTAATTTTCTTAAGTGGGTTTAATTCAGTATGATACATAGCTGAAGCTATCGCCATAGGCGTAGGAATAAAGGCCTGCACTTGATCTGGCTTAAAATCATTACTCTTCAACCAAAGCGCTAGATTTAGCATATCTTCATCACTAGTTCCGGGGTGTGAAGAAATAAAATAAGGAATAAGGTATTGCTCTTTACCTGCTTGTTTGGAATAGCGATCAAACAGTTTCTTAAACTGATGATAAGAACCAATACCAGGCTTCATCATTTTTGATAAAGTATTATCTTCAGTATGCTCAGGTGCAATTTTTAATCGGCCACCAACATGATGAGTAACCAACTCTTTGATGTACTCAGGATCACGAACAGCAAGATCATAGCGCAAGCCTGAGGCAATAAATACTCGCTTAATGCCTTTTAGCTTTCGTGCACGTCGATATAATTTTGTTAGTGGCTTATGGTCTGTTCCTAGATTTGGGCAAATGCCAGGATAGACACAAGAAAGACGGCGGCAAGCGGCTTCTATTTTTGTATCCTTACATTGAAGGCGATACATGTTTGCTGTCGGGCCACCAAGATCTGAAATATTACCTTTAAAATCATCAATATTATCACGAATTGCTTCGATTTCACGAATCACTGAATCCTCTGAACGACTTTGAATAATACGCCCTTCATGCTCAGTAATAGAGCAAAAAGTACAGCCACCAAAACAACCACGCATGATATTAATCGAAAAACGAATCATGTCATAAGCAGGAATCTTCAAATCACCGTAAAAAGGATGTGGCTTGCGCGTATAAGGCAATTCAAACACACTATCAAACTCTTCCATTGATAAAGGAATTGGTGGTGGGTTTAACCAAACATCCCGCTCACCATGGCGTTGTACCAAAGCACGCGCATTACCCGGATTAGTTTCTAAATGAAAAACACGTGACGTATGTGCATACAGATAACGATCTTTTGCTACTTGCTCAAAAGAAGGTAGACGAATAACAGTATCCTCCCTCTTTAGTCCTTTAGTGCGGTGATCAAAATCGATAACCTGCACCGCTCCTTGATTAGGGTCAATCTTAATAGGCATAGCCTGATTATTCTTATCGCCACAACCCTGTTTATCTTTGGCAGATGTGTCTATATAAGGATCTGTTTGTGGGTGAACTAGACTCTTGTCAGCATCAATTTCACTTGAATCTAGCACCGTCCAACCCTCAGGAATTCCTTGGCGCATAAAAGCTGTACCACGAATGTCCGTAATTTGTTTAATATCTTCACCTGCCGCAACTCGATGTGCAACCTCAACCACAGCGCGCTCAGCATTACCAAAAAGCAGTAAATCAGCTTTAGAATCAGGCAGGATAGAGCGACGAATGGTTTGTGACCAATGATCATATTGAGCAATACGCCTTAAACTGGCTTCAATACCACCAATGATGACAGGAATACCTTTGTAAGCTTCCTTGGCGCGCTGAGTGTAAACAGTGGTCGCACGATCAGGGCGTTTGCCTGCCATAGCACCTGCAGTGTAAGCATCATCTGAACGTGGCCTTTTCTCAGCAGTGTAATGATTCACCATAGAATCCATATTGCCCGATGCAACAGCGAAAAATAAATTAGGCTTTCCTAGCTGACGAAAAGCATCTGCAGAATGCCAATCAGGTTGAGAGATAATCCCTACTCGAAATCCCTGGGATTCTAGCAAACGACCAATAATCGCCATACCAAAACTAGGATGATCTACATATGCATCACCTGTAACGATAATAATATCGCAACAATCCCACTCCAAGCCATCCATCTCTTTTCGAGACATAGGAAGTAATGGCGCAGGAACAAGCCTTTTTTTATGGGGCCAGAATTTAGGGTAAGAATGTAGGTTTTTAGGTGGCAAAGACATGATGCTAAATTATACAGCAACAGGCACATGGTTTAATAATCGTAAAATTAAAACTGGGTGGCGCGTTCCAAGAGTTATTCCGTTCTAAAAATTAAACGAAAGCGCACCCATATCAAAGCATACCTTTTGAAATAATAAATTCTATTACTTCTTATTGCAGTCCCAATTTGTATCGCCATAGTCAATATATCTACAAGTATTATATTCAGAAAATTTCTCTTTCCATTTTCTACTAGGATCAAAATTTCTTTTGTCTTCGTAATACATTCCTATTGCTTGTACAGCATAACAAGGGTTCGACTGAATTAATAATTTAAGCTCTTCTTTTGTCATAATAAGAATCTCCTGTTTATTAACCCATTGTACTCTCAATTAAATTTCGAGATAAGCTTGCAAAGATAGAACTAGATACTGCCATCCAAATATTATTTAAACGCAGGAAATCTTAAAATGACTGAATCTTTTAGTAGACGAAAAAAAGGCTCACAATCGCTTGAAAGCCTTTAATAGTATGGTGGGGCGTGAGCGATTTGAACGCTCGACCAGCGGATTAAAAGTCCGATGCTCTACCAACTGAGCTAACGCCCCATATTAGTTTTTTCAACACTTGGTGCGAAAAGTGAAATTATACATTATCTCTATTTAAAAACAATCAAAAATCAGCCTTTATTTACTATTTCTTTCAAGAATTTCCCTGGCTTAAAAAAAGGTACGTATTTTTCTTCTACCTGTGTTCTTTCGCTGGTTTTTGGATTTATACCTTGGCGTGCTTTTCGATGTTTTTTTAAAAAACCACCAAATCCTCTAATCTCAACACCCTCGCCCGATACAATCGATTGGGTAATACTTGCTATGATTAAATCAACTGCTAATTTAACATCAGACTTAGGTAAGCTGGTATTTTCGGTTAAGTTTTGAACTAGATCGATTTTTTTCATAATTTCACCATAAAAAAAGGCCGCTTTGTATTCCTACTCAGCAGCCTTTTTAGTCATCAAGATTTACTTATCTTTTGCTTGTTTAAGTAAGTCACCTAGTGTTGAACCAGCTACTTCATCAGAAGACTGCTTATTGTAGTCTGCCATAGCTGCCTGCTCTTCAACTGAGTTCTTAGCTTTAACACTAACAGAAACGTTGCGAGATCTTCTATCAACATTCATAATAACAACTTCAATTTCTTGACCTGTTTTTAGGACTGTTGTTGCATCTTCAACACGCTCTTGTGAAATCTCACCCGCTTTTAAGTAACCAGTAATATCTTCAGCTAGGCTGATAACTGCACCACGTGGATCAACTTCCATGATAGTACCTTTAACAATAGTACCCTTCTTGTTAGCAGACGCGTATTGCATAAAGTCGTCTTCAGCTAATTGCTTAATACCTAATGAAATGCGTTCTTTCTCAGCATCGATATTTAGAATAACAACTTCTAATTCTTGGCCTTTAGAGTAGCTTGATACTAATTCTTCAGCAGATTGCTTATCCCAAGAGATATCAGCTAAGTGAATTAGACCATCAATACCACCTTGTAAACCAACAAATAAACCGAAGTCAGTGATTGACTTAACATTAACGATAATCTTGTCGCCTTTGTTTTGAGTTGCTTCAAAAGCTTCCCAAGGGTTTTCTAATGCTTGCTTCATTGATAATGAGATACGGTGCTTAGACTCTTGTACATCTAGGATAACTACGTCAACCTCTTGACCTAATTTAACAATCTTAGAAGGACGAGCGTTTGCGTTTGTCCAATCCATTTCTGAAACGTGAACCAAACCTTCAACACCGTCTTCAATGCGTACAAATGCTCCGTAGTCAGTAAGATTAGAAACAGTACCTGTAACTTTCTTACCAATTGGTAAGCGATCTGAAATACTATCCCAAGGACTAGCAGAAAGCTGCTTAAGGCCTAGTGATACACGCATCTTCTCTTTATCGTAGTTAAGAACTTTAACTTTGATCTTATCGCCAATTGTTAGCTTCTCAGATGGGTGGTTAACACGCGTCCAAGAGATATCTGTAATATGTAGTAAACCATCAACACCACCAAGATCAACAAATGCACCGTAGTCAGCCAAGTTTTTGACGATACCGTCGACTTCCTTACCTTCTTCAAGTGTTTCAAGTAATGCTTCACGATCTGCTGAGTTAGCTTCCTGCATAACAGCTTTTCTAGAGATAACAATGTTGTTTCTAACTTCGTCCATTTTGATAACGATTGCTTCAATTTCTTGACCTGTCAGGTAAGAGAAGTCTTTAACTGGGCGAACGTCAACTAATGAGCCCGGTAAGAATGCCTTAACAAGGCCAATATCAACAGTCAAACCACCTTTAACAGCGCCAGTTACAATACCAGTGACTGTCTCTTTAGAGTTCATTGCTGTTTCTAAAGACTTCCAAAGCTTAATACGTTTAGCATCAGCGTATGACAACAGTGTATTACCTAGGCCATCGTCGATTGATTTAAGGGCGACTTCTACAATATCGCCTTCTGCAACCTCTATTTCACCTTTTGGATTTTTAAATTCGTCTAGAGAGATAAATCCCTCTGATTTTAGTCCAACGTTTACAATCGCTTTTTCGCGATTAAGACTAATTACAGTACCCATTAATAAGGCACCTACTTTTACGTTTTGTTGTTCTACGCTGTTTTCAAACAGCTCAGCAAATGATTCTGACATATTTTCTTCTTTTGATATTGACCGGTAATTCTTTAGGCTATTTACGGTTTACGCCTAATGCATATCGGGTTAGTTTATTTATAAAGCTTAACCGCTTAAGCTTTAACCAGTTCGCTCACTTGAGCGATTACCTCATCTAATGATAACTCAGTGGTATCAATGATGAGGGCATCTTTCGCAGGTTTTAAAGGAGAATGCTTACGCGAACTATCTCGTGCATCTCGCGCTTCAACCTCTACTAAGATTTGCGACATTATACCCTTATGACCTTGTGCTTGCAATTGTTTTAGGCGCCTATTAGCACGCTCTTCACTGTTTGCAGTTAGGTAAACTTTAAATTCAGCCTCTTTAAAAACTACCGTGCCCATATCACGACCATCAGCCACCAAACCGGGTGGCGTGGCAAAGTCTTGTTGACGTTTTAATAAGGCACTGCGTACAACACCAATTGAGGCAATTTTTGAAGCCATCTCGCCAGTTGCCTCTAATCGCAACTCTTTAGAAACATCATGACCATCAAGATAAACACTCACTAATTCACTATCTGCTTGAGTTTTAAACGCTAAATCCAGATGGGTAGCTATTTTTACCAAGGCTAGTTCATCAGTAATATTAACCCCCCTACTCTCTACAGCTAAAGCAAAAGCGCGATAAATAGCACCTGAATCAAGTAGATTCCAACCTAATTTTTGAGCAATAACACGAGCAACCGTACCTTTGCCAACACCGCTTGGGCCATCAATGGTTAGAACAGGTGTACTCATTTAGTTTCAGGGCTCAGCCCAAGACTACTTCCTCGATAAAAATATATCATATTTTTACCTCAGGGCGCATATGCGGAAACAATAAAACATCTCGAATCGATGGTGAATCTGTAAATAGCATAACCAATCGATCAATGCCGATACCTTCGCCTGCTGTTGGCGGCATGCCATATTCTAGTGCACGAATATAGTCTGAATCATAGTGCATGGCTTCATCATCACCAGCATCTTTTTCAGCCACTTGGGCCTTAAAGCGCTCAGCTTGATCTTGTGCATCGTTAAGCTCAGAAAAACCATTAGCAATTTCACGACCGCCAATAAACAGCTCGAAACGATCAGTGATAAACGGATTGTCATCATTGCGTCTTGCAAGGGGTGAAACTTCAGTAGGATATTGGGTAATAAAAGTTGGCTGTATAAGTCTTTCTTCAACCGTTTTTTCAAATATTTCAATTTGAATTTTTCCCAAACCCCAGCCATTTTTAACTTGGATACCTAATTTTTCAGCAGTAGTTTTAGCATTGTCTTCGTTTAAATCTTCAGGCTTAAAGGTTGGATTGTGTGCAAGAATTGAATCAAACACGCTAATACGATTAAATGACTTCGAGAAATCAAAATCATCACCTTGATAATGAATTGTGTCACTGCCACAAACATCCACAGCAATACCGCGAAAGAGTTTTTCAGTCAAATCCATAAGATCATGATAGGTGGCATAAGCTTGATAAAACTCAATCATGGTAAATTCTGGATTATGGCGTGTTGATAAGCCTTCATTTCTAAAATTACGATTAATTTCAAACACTCGATCCATACCACCAACCACCAAACGCTTTAAATAAAGCTCAGGTGCGATACGCAAAAACATCGGCATATCTAATGCATTGTGATGTGTTTCAAACGGCTTAGCAGTAGCGCCACCAGGGATAGTTTGCAACATAGGAGTTTCCACTTCCATGAAATCCGCTTCATTGAAGAAATTACGAATATAAGTCACAATCGCACTTCGGCGCTTAAAAGTATCTCTTGCTTGCTCATTGGTAATTAAATCTACATAACGCTGACGATATCTGGTTTCTTGATCAGATAAGCCGTGGAATTTTTCAGGCAATGGTCTTAATGATTTAGTCAGTAACTTAATACTATCAACACGAACTGAAAGCTCACCCACATTAGTTTTAAACAAGGTACCCGTTGCTGCCAAGATGTCACCAATATCCCATTTTTTAAATTGTTCGTTGTAAAAGCCTTCGGGCAATTCATCGCGGGTGGCAAATATTTGGATGCTCCCGCTAGAGTCTTGTATAGAGGCGAAACTTGCTTTACCCATGACACGCTTGAGCATCATGCGGCCTGCAATCGAAACTTTGATAGATTTCTCTTCTAGATCTTCTTTAGAAAATTGATTGTACTCATCAGCCAGGTTTTGCGCCAAATGTTCAGGTTTAAAATCATTGACAAATGGATTGCCTGATTTTCTTAATAGATCTAGTTTTGATTTTCTTTCAGAAATTAACTTGTTATCGTCTTGATTGCTCATAAGGTTTATTGGGGTGTTTTTTGCTCTAATTCTTGTTGTGCAAGTGATTTGGCTTTGGTTAAATCTTGCTCTGCTTGGATCATCTTGCCCATACGCTTTAGTAAAGTGCCACGATTATAATAGGCTTGATAAAAATTTGCATCCAATTCAATGGCTTTATTTAAGTCGTGCAATGCTAAATCATCTTTAGCAGTTTTAATATAGGCATTTCCACGATTATAAATAGCTGCTATATAATCTGCATCTAAACTAATTGCCTGTGAATAAGCGTTAATGGCTTTATCACTTTGCTCTAGACGATCATAACAATTACCTAGATTATTAAATGCACCGCTGTCGGTTTTTTTAAGCGCAATGGCTTGTTCAAAATATTCAACTGCAGAGCTAAAATTTTCTTTTTCTTGCTCTAAATAGGCCAAGCAGAAATAAGCCTCGGCACTGTTTGGATTAGCTTTAATAGCATTTGACATGCTTTCAACTGCTAAATCATTATTACCCTGTAATTGATGAAGATTTCCCAAACTAAGGTGTGCGTTAGCTTTAAGGGCTTCATCTGCATCTACATGATTAACCAGTCCATTCCATGCTTGAATAGCCAATGAAAGATCACCATTTTTCTGATGTGTATAGGCACTAACCATTAAGTCGCTTAGTTGTGTTTCTGTATTCATATTAAGCTAATAATTAGTTTTCTAATGTTGTTTCCAGTTCGATGCTCATACAAATACAAGCCTTGAAATTTGCCCAAGGCAAGTGATCCTTGAACAATAGGAATGGTTTTTTGCTCACCTGTAAATATAGAGCGAATATGGCCAGACATATCAAAATCGCCTTCATTACAATGGCGATAATCTGGATTAGCATCAGGAATATTTTGTTGAAAATAATCTTCAATATCTAGTAACAAATTAGCATCTTCATTGCCAGTAATCATTAACGATGCTGATGTATGGGCAACAAATACATGGCACAATTGGGCCTTAGTGTCATTAACTATCTCATTTATCTGAGCAGAAATATCAACAGCGCCACGACCATTGGTCGTCACAATTAACTCATGTTGGCTCACTTTAATAAATCCTTAGCTTTTTGCGTATCAACGACTTCAAGATCCTTAGAAGGTTTTTTACCCAGAGTCTTAATAAAGAAAAACATTCCAAGTATTAAAAACACAAATGGTGCATACCATAAAAGATACGTATTTTTATTCATCGGCGGTTTAAAAACCACAAAATCACCATAGCGATCTGTCATATATTTGCGAATATCGTCATCTGTTTGATTATCAACAATTAGTTCACGTACTTTTTCACGCAAGTCTTTGGCAAGGCCAGCATTTGAGCCACCAATACTTTGCCCTTGGCAAACTGGACAGCGGATCTCGTCAACTAAACTACTATACCTTTGTTGATGCTTCTCATTTGTAAGGCTATTTGCCTCAATACTTTCAGCATAAACTGGCTGAAATGCCAACAACATAATACATAGGCTAACTCTTTTAAATAGAGCTGTTGTTTGGGTAAAATTTCGCATACGCTATTCATGAACGATAAAACCTAGATTTTACACTTCCCAAGGAACATAAAAGAAGACCCATGCCATTAATTACACTTGACAATATTTCTTTAAGTTTTTCAGATAAACCTATTCTTAACGAGGTAAGTTCCACGATTCTTAAAGGTGACAAAATCGCTCTAATTGGTCGAAATGGTGAAGGGAAATCTACCTTTATGCGTATCTTGGCCAGTACTATTGAGCCAGATGATGGCAAGCTTAAAATTAAAAATGGCATAAAAATAAGCTATTTAGAGCAAACACCGCCTGAAGATAACGACAAAACTCTTTTCAATATTGTATCTGAAGGCTTGGGGGAAGTTGGCGATACGATTGCCAAATATCAACATTTAATTAATTTGGGTGAGTTGGATAAAGCAAGTGAATTTCAGGAAAAAATAGACCAGCTTGATGGCTGGCAGTATCTACACAAAATTGAAACCATTCTAAATCGATTCTCTTTAAATGCACAAACTTCATTGTCAACTTTATCAGGTGGTTGGAGGCGTCGAGTGATGTTGGCGCGCGCCTTGATTCAAGAGCCAGATGTGTTGTTATTAGATGAGCCAACCAACCATATGGACATTACTGCCATCTTGGATTTAGAGCGCATGCTTAAGGAATACCATGGAACGCTGGTAATTATTAGCCATGATCGTTCGTTTATTGCCGGCATTGTTAATAAAGTGTTTGATCTAGATCGTGGGTATTTAAGTGTCTTTGAGTGTGGCTATAGAGCTTATGTGAAGCGTAAAAATGAACAGCTTCATGCAGAGGAAATTGCGAATGCCCGTTTTGACAAAAAAATGGCTCAAGAAGAAGTTTGGATCAGACAAGGTATTAAAGCACGTCGTACCAGAAACGAAGGTCGAGTAAGGTCTTTAGAGTCTATGCGAAAATCTTTCACTGATCGTCGCGCCAAAAAAGGTAATGTCAAAATTCACGCTTTAGAAGATGAAAACAGAGCCTCTAAGGTTGTATTTGAGGTGAAAAAAATCTCATATGACATATCTGGGTTAGAGTTGATCAAAGACTTTTCAATGCTGGTTCTCAAAGGTGAAAAAATTGGCATTATTGGTGGTAATGGTAGTGGTAAATCAACATTTATCAAATTACTACTTGGTGAACTTCAGCCAACTAAAGGTTCAATACGCCGCTCTAAAACTATTCAACTCGCCTATTTTGATCAAATGCGCGATAACCTTGATCCAAATATGAAAGCCATGGACTTTGTCTCTGGTGGTCGTGAGCATATTGATGTTGGCGGAAAGAGTAAACATATTATTGGCTATTTACGTCAATTTTTGTTCACTGGAAAACAAGCGATGGCACCTATTAGAATGTTTTCTGGTGGTGAAAAAAATCGACTCATGCTTGCCAAAATTTTGTCTCAGCCCGCTAATCTACTAGTACTCGATGAGCCTACAAACGATTTGGATGTGGAAACTTTAGAGCTTTTAGAAGAGATGTTGGTTGATTACAACGGCACTTTAATTTTAATTTCTCATGATAGAACTTTTTTAAACAATGTAGTTGGCTCAACGGTTGTTCTAGATGGTGATGGCGTCATTAACCAATATGCAGGTGGCTATGATGATTATCTTAGTCAAAAACAAGATAAGGTAGAAGCTCAAAAAACAAAGTCCAGTCCTAAGTCAAAACCAACTTCTGAAAAAACAGTTGACACGAATGCCAAAAAACTTACTTATAAGCAACAGCAAGAGCTTAAAAAATTACCTGAAAAAATTGAAAAAGCTGAAATAGAAATTGGCGAGATCCAAATGCAGCTTTCAGATCCAGAATTTTTCCAAACAGATGAATCTCAAGATACACTGATTCGCCTAGCCAGATTAGAAGCTGATTTAGCCCGTTATTTTGAAAAATGGGGAGAGCTTGAATGAGTAAAGATATACCGCTTATTGTTGATTTAGATCACACGCTAATCAACACTGACTTACTTTTTGAATCCTCCAAAGGTGTTCTTAAACAGCAACCTTGGCTAATCTTACTGTATCCATTTTGGTTTTTTCAAGGTAAGGGTTATTTAAAAGACCAGCTGGTAAAGCGCTTTACAATAGACGTTTCTGTCTTGCCTTATATTCAAGACACGATTGATTATATTAATGAGCGCAAAAAACAAGGCTCGATCATCATTCTTGCAACCGCCTCTCACAAAGATTATGCATTTGCTGTTGCCAAATATATTGATTTATTTGACGACGTTATGGCAAGCAATGCTGATTTCAACCTATCTTCACACAATAAAGCAGACAAACTGGTAGAGAGATTTGGCCATAAAGGATTTGATTATATGGGCGATCATATGCGTGATATGCCTGTTTGGGAGGCGTCAAATTTGTCAATTTTAGTGAATGCTACTGATAAGATTATTAATCGTACTGCCCACCTAAATACGTTACTTATTTCCAAGAAAGAAACATGATACAAGCCTGAATATTTTTAATATTAGCCATCACCTTAGAGGTTGCCGGCACGACTGCTATGAAATTCTCAGATGGCTTTAGTAAGCTGCTACCCTCAGTGTTGATCTTTGTTTGCTACACTTTTTCTTTTGTCGCCCTAACTTTTGCCTTGAAAAATTTGAGATAGGGATTGCTTATGCAATTTGGGCGGGGCTTGGAACGGTACTAATTAGTGTTATTGGCTTGCACTTAAGTAGCAATAACCCTTAGTAACAACTAGCTTTCTAGTACGTAAGACAAGCTACCTAATAATAAATAAATCACAGTGGTCACCACAAGAGTTGCAGCGATCACACGCGCTATCTTTAGGTTTTTTCCCAAGACTTTATTGCTAACAAACCACACACAGTAACCAATAACAAAAGCAATAATTAAAAGACGAATTAGAAACATGAGATCTACCTAGATGAATTAAGTGTTTCAACTATTTTAGTCGCTAATGCTAAGTTAATTCCATTGACTTTCTGAATTTCATCAACCGAGGCTTGTTTTATTTCCTCAAGCCCGCCAAAATAATTAAGCAATGCAGAGCGTCTAAGCTTACCAACCCCTTTAATTGACTCTAGAGGGGAAGTGGTTCGATTTTTAGAGCGCTTAAGGCGATGATTTTTAATGGCAAAACGATGTGATTCATCTCGAATATGATTAACCAACATGAGAGCTGGATCTTGTGGTGCCAGGTTAATCTTATTAACCTGGCCATTATCAACTATGATTAGGGTTTCCAATCCTGCTTTACGATTTTCACCCTTGGCCACACCCACTAGTTGAATCTCGTCAATGCCGATAGAATCCATCACCATAATTGCTTGATTAAGCTGACCTAGGCCACCGTCAATAAACACCAAATCAGGTAAAGGCTGATTATCTTTTAACAATTTTGAATAACGCCTATAAACCACTTGATTCATTGCAGCGTAATCATCGCCTGGGGTAATATTTTTAATGTCAAATTGACGATATTTACTTACCTTTGGCACGCCCTTTTCAAACACGACACATGATGCTGTGGTTGCCTCGCCCATCATATGGCTAATATCAAAACACTCCATATATTCGGGTAATTTTTTTAAATTTAAAACACTTTGTAAATGAACCAAAGTTGATTTTTTTCTAAATCTGGCCAATAAGTTCTGATTAAGATTTTCTTTAACTGTCAAATTGGCAATTGATAAATAGTGCTTTTTATCTTTACTTGGTGTGTCAATAATATGTGTATTAAGTGCGGTTGAAATTATTCTCTTGTCTAATAATTTATGACTAACGAGTAATTGTTTCGGTGTGTCTTTACCCACATAATACAAAGGTAAAAAAGCACATAAAACCACTTCAACTGATTGATGATTTGAATTTTTAGGCAGAATAAACTCTTGTCCTACTTGCTTACCTGAACGAATAAATAGCACCTCAATAGCGTTGACGCCATCTTGCTGAAAAGCAGAAATTACATCCATATCAGCCGTAGAACTTGAAGAATGCTGCTCTTGAATTTTTCTTAAATCAATGAGTTGATCACGCAGGCGAGCGGCTAGCTCAAATTCTTGATTAACCGATGCCGTTTGCATTTTTTTTGAAATTTTTTCTAAGGTTTGCTTACCCTTCCCCCCTAGAAATAAAGACATCATCTTGACATCTTGCTGATAATCATCATCATTAATATGCCCGACACAAGGAGCACTGCACAAGCCAATTTGATACTCCAAGCAAGCTCTTGATCTAGATCGATAAGTGGCGTTAGTGCATTGTCTAACCTTGAATATTTTCTTTAATAGATTTAAAGAATCTCGCACCACATGAGCCGATGGATACGGTCCAAAATACTGGTGTTTTTCTTGTTTGGTGCCTCTAAAAAAACTTACTCTTGGATGTTTGTCGTTGCTAATGGTGATATAAGGATAGCTCTTTGAATCTTTTAGCAAGATGTTGTATCTTGGCATGTGCTGTTTAATAAGTTCTGCTTCGAGTAACAACGCCTGAGTTTCGGTTTGAGTTACTATTACCTCAAAAGTGTCAATATTAGCCACAAGAGCTCTCGTTTTACCACTTTCATGTTGCTTAACAAAATAGCTGGAAACCCGATTTTTAAGGTTTTTAGCCTTGCCGATATAGATCACCAGGCCTTGTTTATCTAGCATTTGATAAACACCAGAATTTTGCGTTAGATTGTCAAGTTTTTCTTTAATAGACATGAGTGAAAAAGGTAAAATGAAAACGAAATTTCTTCTCTTTAAAAATACAATGTTAAAAATAGCCCTTATTATATTATCTATCCTGCAAATGAACTTTGCTTTTGCACAATCAGAAACACCTTTAGTTCCAATTGACAAAAAGGATGTTATCGAAATGCTTGATCCTCCAGGAGTAGCAGCGCTTAACATTATGCTGAGCGCACTTTCTTCTTTTAAAGTATTAAGAAAATCTGAGCAGGCTTCAATGGCAAACACCACAAGCCTGGTTAAGATAAAGATTCTACCTTTTATTGCTTTAGAAGAAAGCACACAGATTGCTCTTGAAGATCACTGGGATCAATTAAACCCTTCACAAAGACAACTGTTTATTGACTATATCGAGCACTCATTAATCAAAGACTATGTCGGTATGCTGTATTCTTACAAAGAGATAGATTATGTTGAAATTGCACTACAGAAAAAAGTATTAAGAAAAGACAATAAAGCTTTAGTGAAGCTAGAAATTAAGCCAAATGCAGGCGCTAAACCTTCTTTGATTACCTTAAAAATGATTCGAAATGATCGTTGGAAGATATATGATGTTGTATTTTCTGGTGTTAGTGTTGTGAAAAATTACAGTTCACAATTTAACTCACATATTAAGCGCAAAGGCTTGGATAGTTTGATTGAAAAAACTATTGAAAGACTGAATAAAAAATAATGTACAAACTGGTTATCAAAGGTGGCACAACTCTTAACGGTATCGTTAAGATTGCTGGTTCTAAAAATGCTGCTTTGCCAATCTTGTTTGCTTCAATTTTAGCAGATGGCCCAATAAATCTTAATAATACTCCGCACTTAAGCGACGTTTCAACCACGCTTAGATTGTTAATGGACATGGGTGCAGAGTTTATTCTCGAATCTGATAATTCTCTATCTATAGATTCTTCAAAACTGACCAAGCTTACTGGCGAATACGATCTAGTTAAAACTATGCGTGCATCGATCTTAGCACTTGGACCTATGCTGGCAAAATACAAAGAAGCTAAAATTTCTCTGCCAGGTGGTTGTGCTATCGGCACCCGACCGGTAAACCTCCATTTAAAAGCTCTAGAAGACCTAGGTGCTAAAATTCATGTCAAGAATGGTTATATCTATGCAACCACGGATCAGCTTATTGGCACTGATATACATTTTGAACAAGTCAGTGTCACTGCCACTGAAAACATTCTAATGGCGGCGACCTTGGCAAAAGGTTTAACCACTATTCATAACGCTGCTCAAGAGCCAGAAATTATTGACCTAGTCAATTGTTTAATTAAGATGGGTGCCAAAATTACTGGCGCAGGCACCTCTATTATTTCCGTTGAAGGCGTTTCTAGCTTATCTGGAGCTAGACATAGTGTTTGCCCTGATCGTATCGAAGCGGGAACATACCTTATTGCAGCCGCTATTACTGGTGGTAAAGTGACGCTCAAAAATGTTCGCTACCAATCCATGCAATCTGTACTTGATAAACTGAAAGAAACAGGTGCTGAAATTGATTATAACGACAACACAATTACCCTGGATATGAAGGGAAAACGCCCTAAAGCCGTTAACGTTAAAACCAGTGTTTATCCAAATTTCCCAACTGATATGCAGGCGCAGTTTTGTGCGCTTAATTGTATTGCAGACGGCCAGTCGGCTATCACTGAAACTATTTTTGAGAATCGCTTTATGCATATTCCAGAGCTATCTCGTATGGGTGCGGACCTCACTTTAGAAGGTAACACGGTTATTTGTAAAGGTGTAAAATCGCTCACGGGTGCAAATTTGATGGCAACCGACCTGCGAGCTTCAGCTTCTTTAGTACTCGCAGGATTGGCAGCAACAGGCACAACCACAATCGAACGTGTTTATCATCTAGATCGCGGGTATGAAACCATTGAAGAAAAATTAAAATTATTAGGCGCTCAAATTGAGCGCATACAAGATTAGAGAAAATACCATGCTAACCATTGCACTATCTAAAGGCAGAATTTTAGAACAAACCTTACCTTTATTAAAAAAAGCCGGATTAGAAATCGCTGCCGAAGAGTTAAACTCTCGTAAGCTAATTCTAGACACCAATCTTGATGATGTTAAAGTCGTTATTATCCGCGGCACCGATGTACCTGTATTTGTGCAACATGGTGCTGCTGATATGGGTATTACCGGCAAAGATGTTCTGCTTGAACATGGTGCTAATGGATTATTTGAAATGCTAGATTTAGGTATTGCTAAATGTAGACTTATGGTGGCTGCCAAATCTGAAAACTACCAACAAGGTAATATTTTAAAAGTAGCAACCAAGTATGTTAAATCTGCAAAAAAATATTTTGAACAAAAAGGTCAGCCTTGTGAAATCATCAAACTTTATGGTGCAATGGAATTAGCACCTGTGGTTGGTTTGTCACACTGTATTGTAGATATCGTCGATACAGGCAACACGCTTAAAGCTAATGGCCTTATTCCACTGGATCATATTGAAGATATCAGTTCACGACTGGTGATTAATAGCGCTTCGTTTAAAACTAAAAATGCAGCGATCAAATCTTGGGTTAATGCTATTGAGAAAAACCTATGATCACTAAGCTTTCATCAGCTCAATCAGATTTTCAAGACAACTTAAGCAAGCTTCTTTCTTGGGAAAGTGTATCTAACAATAACGTTGCCAAAACTGTGGATGACATTATTGCCAATATTCGCACTCATGGCGACAAAGCATTAGTTGACTATACCAATCAGTTTGACAGAATGAGTGCTAGAAACATGGGTGAGCTGACCATTAAAGTATCGACGTTAAAAGAGGCGTTTGACACACTTGATGACAAGCAAAAAACCGCACTAAAAACAGCTGCTGATCGCGTTAATAATTATCATCAAAAGCAAAAACAAGTCACTTGGACTTACACCGAAGATGACGGCACTATGTTGGGCCAAAAAATAACGCCACTTGATCGTGTTGGGCTTTATGTTCCTGGTGGAAAAGCTGCTTATCCATCTTCAGTACTTATGAATGCTATTCCTGCCAAAGTGGCGGGCGTTGAAGAACTTATTATGGTAGTTCCAACTCCAGATGGCATTGTTAACCAATTAGTACTCGCTGCTGCTTATATTTCAGGTGTGGATACTGTCTTTACCGTTGGCGGTGCACAAGCTGTTGCAGCCCTTGCTTATGGTACGCAAACTATTCCTAAAGTTGATAAGATTGTTGGTCCGGGCAATATCTATGTCGCCACCGCGAAGCGTGTGGTATTTGGCCAAGTTGGTATCGATATGATCGCTGGACCGAGTGAAATTTTGATTATTTGTGATGGAAAAACTAACCCTGATTGGATCGCCATGGATTTGTTTTCTCAAGCTGAGCATGATGAAGATGCACAATCTATCTTGTTATGTCCAGATGCAGATTTTATCGACCAAGTTCAAGCGAGTATCGCTAAACTATTACCAACTATGGCGCGTAAGGCTATTATTGCAACTGCCTTAAAAGACCGTGGCGCCCTTATTCTAACCAAAGACATGGATGAGGCAGTTGAAATATCTAATCAAATCGCTCCTGAGCATTTAGAGTTGTCGGTTGAAGATCCACAAGGCATGCTTGATGGTATTAAGCATGCAGGTGCGATATTCATGGGTCGCCATACGTGTGAATCCTTAGGTGACTATTGCGCTGGTCCAAACCATGTTTTACCCACATCTGGCACAGCGCGTTTTTCATCACCCCTAGGTGTTTATGATTTCCAAAAGAAATCAAGCTTAATCATGGTGTCTGATGAAGGTGCTAATGTTTTAGGTGAAATTGCTGCAACGCTCGCTGATGGTGAAGGGCTTCAAGCTCACGCACAGTCTGCCCGCTACCGCATCAAATAACTTTAAATAACAGCGTCTTTTTTCCTTCTGTTTTGTTAGATTTTTAAAATTTTCAATCACATAGATTGACTATGCTTAATCAAATTTAATAAAATCTGCCTTACATAAGAAAAAAAATACTTGTTATTCGAATAAAACTGAATAAATTTACTCATTTCGATTATTTCTGAAATTTTAGTCATTGCGCTATAAGTCTTTACTATAACAGCAATATTTCAAATAAAAACTACTAAAAAGTGCCTTTTTTGGCTTTAAATTAGTCTTTTTAAGGGTTATTAGGTGCTTTTGAATCTAGAAATATCGCGATTCGCATTATTTGAGAAATTTTTAACAGTGATCTCTAAAAGGGAAATTTATTTCCACCACCCATACCAGGTAATTTCATCTTTGATAGATCTGGCATACCGGCAGGCGCACCATTATCACCTTGCATGCCGGCCATTTTCGCCATCATTTTTTGCATTTTTCCGCCACCCATTTTCTTCATTTGTTTTTGCATTTTTTCAAACTGCTTTAACAACTTATTAACATCTTGTGGCCCGGTACCAGAACCTTTGGCAATACGATTTTTTCGAGATCCTTTAATGAGTTTTATGTGTGAGCGCTCTTTAGGTGTCATGGAATTAATAATGGCTACCATACGCTTGGTATCCACCCCACCCATCATCTGGTTTTTAACACTTTGAGGAATTTGCCCCATACCTGGCATTTTATCCATCAAGGCTTCCATGCCGCCCATTTGCTCCATTTGTAGAAGCTGATCTCGCATATCGGATAAATCAAATTGACCTTTAGCCATTTTTTGAACTGATTTTTCTGCCTTTTTATGATCAACCTTGCGAGAAATTTCTTCAACCAAAGACAATACATCGCCCATGCCCAATAGTCGTGAAACAATCCGCTCTGGATGAAATGGCTCTAGTGCATCAATCTTTTCACCAACACCTAAAAACTTAATTGGCTTACCAGTAATATGGCGCACAGACAGTGCAGCACCACCTCGCGCATCACCATCAGTTTTGGTTAGAATAACACCTGTTAATGGCAATGCATCTGCAAAAGCTTTGGCTGTATGTGCTGCATCCTGGCCGGTCATTGAGTCAACTACAAATAAGGTTTCAATAGGATTGACTTGCTTTTGCAAGGCTTGGATTTCATCCATCATCTCACTATCTACATGCAAACGGCCAGCGGTATCAACTAACAACACATCATGAAATTGTTTTTGCGCGTGTCTTTTCGCATCAGCGACTATTTTTTCTGGCTTTTGATCAATATTGGATGGAAAGAAATCTATTCCAACCTGTTTGGCTAAGACCTCTAATTGTTCAATAGCAGCTGGACGATAAACATCCGCACTGACTACCAATACTTTTTTATTTTCACGCTCTTTTAGATAGTGCGCTAATTTAGCGATAGAGGTTGTTTTACCTGCACCCTGAAGACCTGCCACCATAACCACTGCTGGTGGTTGAGTTTTAAGATCTAGGGTTTTGTTTTCACCACCGATAATATCGGTTAATTCAGTTTCAACCAGCTTGATAAAAGCTTGAGAAGGGCTAAGCCCCTCGCCAACTTTTAAGCCTAGTGCTTTTTCTTGTACACGATCCAAAAAGGTCTTGATAACCTCAAGCGCAACATCGGCCTCTAATAAAGCTCGACGAACTTCGCGAATCGCCTCTTTGATATTAGACTGGGAAAGTTTACTTTTACCCTGAAGGGTTTTAAAACTATTGGATAGACGCTCGGTTAAATTATCAAACATTATTACAATTATTGAATCAAAGTATCGTATTATAGTAGCTTGTATTAATCCAACAAGTTAAATATGTTTTTATCTTATTTCGCAATATCGGCCTATCTTGCTGCAGCCCTTTTGCTGATGCGTTTCTTTAGCCAGAATGAACTTAAACACCCTCGCCAGCAAACCACCTCATTACTCATTAGTTTTGCTATTATTGCTCAAACACTTACCTTTACTAATTTTTGGACGGCCGATGGTATTGTATTTGGACTAGCAAATAGCGCTTCTTTTGTTGCTTGGTTGGTGGCTATTTTGTTATTCCTTTCTTCTATTTCTAAACCTGTACATGTGCTTGGAATTTTGGTTTATCCATTAGCGGCTTTGTCATTGATGTTTGGTATTTTATTTCCAGATACTGGCGATAAGCTTATTCCTCTGAGTATCGCTTCACATGTTTTTTTATCAATAACGGCCTACGCCCTATTGGCATTAGCTGTATGTCAATCAATCTTATTAAAAATTCAAGAGCGCCATCTTCATGATCGCAGTATTAATGCTTTTATTAATAAACTGCCACCCCTTCAGACCATGGAAAGATTACTGTTCCAAAATTTAAGAATTGGTTTTTATCTGCTGACTTTATCTTTAATTAGTGGCTTTATTTTTATTGATAATTTCTTTGCACAGCAACTGATGCATAAGACTATTTTATCGATCATTGCTTGGGGTATTTTTGCAACACTGTTGATTGGGCGAAGCACTTTTGGCTGGCGTGGTAAACAAGCGATTACCGCTACTCAAATTGGATTTGGATTGTTAGTCGTTGCTTATTTTGGCTCTAAATTTGTCTTAGAGCGCTTATTGTCTTAAGCTGGTAAAGCTTTTAGTCGATATGAAGAACCGCTAAGAATGCCTCTTGAGGGATATCCACTCGACCCACACTACGCATACGTTTTTTACCTTTTTTCTGCTTATCAAGCAATTTACGCTTACGTGAAACATCACCACCATAACACTTAGCTGTTACATTTTTTCTAAGCGCTTTAACATTCGCACGAGAAATAATTTTCACGCCAATACAAGCCTGGATAGCAACATCAAACATTTGACGCGGAATTAATTCTTTCATTTTCTCAGCCAAATCTCTGCCTTTACGTACAGAATCATCACGATGAATAATAAGTGCTAAAGCGTCCACAGGCTCTTGATTAATCATAATATCTAGGCGAATAAGGTCCGATTCTTGATAGCGTGTAAATTGATAATCCATAGAAGCAAAACCACGTGACACAGACTTAAGCCGATCAAAGAAATCAAGCACAACTTCGTTAAGTGGTAGCTCATAGACCAACTGCACTTGTCTACCCATGTAAGTAATGGATTTTTGCATGCCGCGTTTTTCAATACACAAACTAATAACCGCACCTACGTACTCGTCTGTTACTAAAATATTAGCAGTAATAATCGGCTCTCTAAACTCTGCAATCGCTTGATTATCAGGCATTTTAGAAGGGCTATCAACATGATGAATGTTGCCTTTAGTGTCTAGGATTTCGTAAATAACGGTTGGTGCCGTAGTGATAAGATCAAGATCGTACTCACGCTCAAGACGCTCCTGCACAATCTCCATGTGTAGCAAGCCCAAAAATCCGATTCTAAAGCCAAATCCTAAGGCATCGGAGCTTTCAGGCTCATATTGTAAAGCAGCGTCATTAAGGCGTAATTTCGCTAATGCATCACGAAATTTTTCATAGTCTTCGCCAGAGATAGGAAATATTCCTGCGAATACTCTAGGTTGTACTGGCTTAAAACCTTCTAACGCTTCAGTTACCGAATTTTTAGCACTGGTAATGGTGTCACCCACTGGCGCACCATCAATGTTTTTAATGTTGGCAATTAAAAACCCAACTTCACCGGCTTTTAAGCTATCAGTCTTAACGCGTTTAGGCGTGAATACACCAACTTCATCGACTGAATGCTCGTCGCCATTTGAGAAAATCTTGATCTTTGTTTTAGCTTTAATTTCACCATCAAACACACGAATTAACGATACAACACCTAAGTAGTTATCAAACCATGAGTCAATGATAAGGGCTTTAATAGGGGCTTCAATTTCACCTTCAGGTGCAGGTATTTTTTCAACAATTTGCTCAAGAATATCTTGGATTCCAATGCCAGATTTGGCACTAGCATGCACCGCATCAGTCGCTTCAATACCAATAACATCTTCAATTTCTTCAATCACACGTTCTGGCTCTGCAGCAGGAAGATCAATCTTATTTAAAACAGCAACTACTTCCAAACCTTGCTCAAGAGCGGTATAACAATTAGCCACTGTTTGAGCTTCGACACCTTGTGAGGCATCAACAATTAATAAAGCACCTTCACAAGCAGACAATGAGCGAGAAACTTCATAGGAGAAATCAACGTGACCCGGAGTGTCAATAAAGTTTAGCTGGTAAATTTCACCATTATTTGCCTTATAGTCTAGTGTCACACTTTGAGACTTGATAGTAATACCGCGCTCTTTCTCAATATCCATTGAATCAAGTACCTGCTCAGACATTTCACGGTCGCTCAGACCGCCGCAAAACTGAATAAATCGATCAGCAATTGTAGATTTTCCATGGTCAATATGGGCAATGATTGAAAAGTTACGGATGTTCTTCATGACGGTGATAAAATAAACGTTTTAAACAATCTATTATACAAGCAATGAATAAAGTTCAATCAATTACCTGCTCTGCAACGAGCGATTTAGAAGTAAGCATTCCAGACTCACAAGGTCGTAATATTGTTTTATATTTCTATCCGAAAGATTCCACGCCAGGTTGTACGACTGAAGGCCAAGATTTTAGAGATAATCATCAAGCATTTGTTGATGCTAATACCGTGATCTATGGGGTTAGTCGTGACAAAATGCAATCTCATGAAAATTTTAAAGCTAAGCAAAACTTTCCATTTGAACTAATTTCTGATCCTGAAGAAACACTTTGTAATGCGTTTAATGTTATCCAGGAGAAAATGAATTATGGAAAAAAATACATGGGTATCGTGCGCTCAACTTTCTTAATTGACGCTGATGGCAATATTCTTAAAGCTTGGGATAAGGTTAAAGTTGTTGGACATGTTGATGAAGTATTAGAGGCTGTTAAAGCAATATGAATAATGTAGATTTAGATGAAGTCAATAAGTTTAGTGCGCTAGCTGCTCGCTGGTGGGACAAAAACTCAGAATTTAAACCACTTCATGATATTAACCCTTTGCGCCTTGATTATATCAAAGAGCGTTGTAACAACTCTCTAGAGAACTTAAATATTCTAGATGTGGGTTGTGGTGGTGGTATTCTTAGTGAAGCTATGAGCGAACAAGGTGCGAAAGTAACTGGCATTGATATGGCAGAAGCTGGACTGGAAGTGGCCAAGTTGCATTTATTAGAATCTGGATTAGAAGTTGATTATCAAAAGATTCCAGTAGAAGAATTAGCCAAAACCCACGCCGGGCAGTTTGATGTAGTGACTTGTTTAGAAATGCTTGAACACGTTCCTGATCCAAGCTCTATTATTAAGGCTTGTGCTACTTTGGTTAAACCAGGTGGTCAGGTATTCTTATCAACCCTTAATCGTAATGCTAAGTCTTACTTATTTGCGATCATTGGCGCTGAGTATGTTTTAAAACTTCTACCTCAGGGCACGCATGATTGGGATAAGTTCATTAAACCAAGTGAAATGGATGAATGGTCAAGACAAGCTGATATGTCATTAAAAGGCATGATTGGAATGACTTACAACCCATTTACCAAAGTCTACAAACTAGAAGATGATGTCAGTGTTAATTACCTGTGTCATTATTTAAAATAACC
This sequence comes from uncultured Gammaproteobacteria bacterium, assembly GCA_937896195.1. Taxonomy (GTDB): domain Bacteria; phylum Pseudomonadota; class Gammaproteobacteria; order PS1; family Pseudothioglobaceae; genus Thioglobus_A. The sequence continues at coordinate 22,269 of CALBNC010000051.1, read as the reverse complement.
TAATAAATCTTTAATTTTCTTAAAGAAAAGTAGTAAACTTTAGCTAATTGCCTCCTAAAATTTACTGCGATTTATGAAGAAAATATTCATCTTAATTTTTCTAACCTTTAACATTAACTCATACGCTATTACGCCCAATGAAATGTTTGTGGTAATTGGTGCGGTGAAATACTACAATGAAAACTGTGGTGGGTTAACTCACCAAGGTATGAAAAAAATGAATAAATCTCTAAAACATTTCGATATGGATAAAACACCTATTGGTATTTTAGAAAGAAATTCAATGGCTGTTTCCGGCTATCAAACTGCCCAAAAATTTGGTTGCAAGGGTACCAAGCAGCAAGCTCAAGAATCAGGTTACGGGAAGTATATCAACTAAAACGTAGTATTATATTCGCCCTTCTCTAGCGCCTCTGGCGCACCAAGCTCCAAGACCACGAAAGCCACCGCATTAAACTTTTCATCAGATAAGCTTAAATGTGCGTGTTTAATATTCTTACCGACTAAATATAGGCGTAATTTCTCACTTGGAATAAAATAAGGCTTGCCATTATCGTTATTACGAATGGTTAAATCTTGAAAGCTTACAATTTTGCCAATTCCTGTACCTAATGCTTTAGCAAAAGCTTCTTTGGCGGCAAATCGTTTGGCGCAATACGAAGCACTATCGCCTTTGTTGGCAAATAATGACTGCTCATGATCCGACAATACTCGCCTAACAAAGCCATCTTTATTTTTACTTAAAATGTGCTCAACACGCTCAATATTAATAATATCTGTACCAACTCCATAAATCATCGCCTTACTCCGAGTAGTAACTCTTTCATTTCACGAGTAGCCTGCTCAAGGCCAACAAATATAGCTCTAGCAATAATCGAATGACCAATATTTAGCTCTATAATTTCAGGTAGTTCAGCAATTGCTGTAGTATTTTCTAGAGTAAGTCCGTGTCCAGCATTTACTTGTAAGCCAATTGAGTGAGCATAAGTTGCCATTGCTTTAATACGCTCAAACTCTTGTTTTTGCTCGTCACCTGTTGCGTTTGCATAATGACCTGTATGAAGCTCAATAACTGGCGCACCGCACTCTTTTGCGGCATCAATCTGGTCTTTTTGAGCATCAATAAACAATGAAACAATAATGCTGGCTTCGGCTAATTGAGCGCAAACCTGTGTCATTCTTGGAATTTGACTAGCTACTTCAAGCCCACCTTCTGTTGTAAGCTCTTCGCGCTTTTCTGGCACCAAGCAACAGTCTTCAGGCTTAATTTTAGTTGCAATGGCAATCATCTCATCAGTCGTTGCCATTTCTAAATTCATCTTAGTCGTTAGTTTATCTCGCAAAATTTCTACGTCAGAATCTTGAATATGGCGCCTATCTTCACGTAAATGCAGAGTAATGCTATCAGCACCAGATTTTTCGCACAGTAAGGCCCCTTCAATTGGACATGGATAGTTGGTGCCACGCGCCTGCCTAAGAGTGGCAATGTGGTCAATGTTAACGCCTAAATAAATACTCATAATGTTCTATTTGCTAAAAAATAATGATCGACTTTGTAAGGGCTTATCACCTAACAAAGGTTTTAATCGCATGCGATTTAAATCTCTACATACCTTTAATTGTTGCATATCTGGCATGTTATTAATATCATTAATCAACAACTGGTTAATAGATTTACCTAATATTTTACCTGCAACACTTCTCACAAATCCACCTTGATGTTGATAATCATAACCAGCGCTTAAATCAATTGGCTCGCCCGTTATATCTTGAGAAAAATCAACACCATAACCCAACTCTTGTAATAGGTTGTGCTCAAATAAGCGTAGCAACCAATGGCTAGATAAAGGGTTGATTGTTGCTAAATTTTCAACAAAGCTTTTGTAAATTTCAAACAATTCAAAATGAGGATCTTGATCATGTAAAAGTCTTGAGATAAGCTCATTGACATACATGCCTAGAATAAGATTATCACCCTTAAGTTGTCTAGGTGTGTCATCGGCCTCCCAATTGGTTAAGCTCTTTAAATCACCCTTACCACTATAAGAAATTTTTAGATGTTGAAACACCTGGATTTGAGTTTTTGAGTTGCGCAAGCCTCGACCTACTAATCTAATTCTGCCATGCTCAAGGGTTAGAAAATCTAGCAATAAAGAGGTATCTTTAAAGGTTCTTCGATGTATCAAAAAAGCTGGGGTTAAATCCACTTTTGCCATGGCTATTCATTCCCAAACATTTTATCTGCATTAAAATTCATAGAATTTCTAGAGGGTAATACTGCCACCCACTGATCATTTATAAGTTCAGCAATGATAAAACTAAAAGATGGATTTGTAATACTGCCCATTCTAAAATCTTTCAATATTAATTTATCATCAACCACTTCTAGGTTATAAAAACCGCTTGAAAAATTAGCATATTTATCAACTACTTGTTGATTAATACTTTGTAGATAATGTCGATTTTCAACTTTAATTTCAACACCCTTGCCTTTAAAAATATTAACAAAATATTGCTTAATAAAGTCATCTTCGACAACGACAACTCGCCACACTACACTGTTAAATGGTGTTGGAGTGGCATAAGCCTTTCCACTTGGCAGTATTGATTGCTGGACGATAAATGTAAACAATAAATAAATTTGCGAAAATATAAGCGCTATTGTATTAAACGAAAAATTATTAATCATCAATACTTTCTTCTTAATGAAAATATAGCCAATGCTAATACTTAGCGGAATTGTATAAATTGGATCGATGATAAAAATCGACCCAATCATAATTTTAAAATCACTAAAAGGTAGAAGTAAAGAGGTGCCGTAGCTGGTAAAGCTATCTAGGATTGGATGAGTTGTTAAAACCAAAAAAACCAAAATTAACCAACGAAAATAGCTAATTAGATCAAAAAATTTGTACAATAAACTTGCGATTAATGGCGAAATTAGAGCTAGATAAAACAAAGAGTGTGAAAAACCTCTGTGCTGAATGGTACTTGTCAAAGCATCTGGATAACTAAGCAGAATATCTAGATCTGGTATGGTCGCCACAAGCCCTGAAATCAGAGCAACTTTTGGTGTTTTCTTAGGTGAAACAGCTATTCCAATGACAGCACCCAGACTAAATTGAGTAATCGAGTCCATTAATAATAACTAGTCGTAACCCAATGATGCCAGTGAGCGCTTAGAATCTGACCAACCTGTTGATACCTTAACCCAAAGCTTTAAAAATACTTTGCGCTCTAAGAATCCTTCAATACTTTGACGTGCTTCGGTACCGATGATTTTTAGCATCTCACCTTTACTACCAATCACTATATTTTTTTGAGATTCTTTTTCAACAAAAATACGCGCAGCGATACGCTGCATATTGCCGTCTAGTTCGTATTGCTCAATTTCTACCGTTAATTCATAAGGTAGCTCTTCTTCTAAATGGCGCATTAACTTTTCACGAATAAATTCTGCAACGACAAATTTTTCTGATCTGTCGGTTACGAAGTCTGCATCAAAAATCATGTCTTGTTCAGGTAGATGTTTTAAGATGAGCGATCTTAATGCTTTGGTGTCTTTTTTCTGAAAAGCGGACAAAGGGAATATGTCGGTAGCCTGGTATATTTGGCCAATTTTTTCTAAAAATGGTAGTACAGCTTGAGCAGATGACAACTTGTCGATTTTGTTAATACACATAATAACTGGTACATCAACTTGTGACACATGCTCCAAAACGCGGGCATCTTCTTTGGTCCACTTGCCAACTTCCACCAGCCACAAAATCATGTCTACATCTTTAATGCTTGAGCTCGCTGCACGGTTCATATAAGCATTAATGGCTTTTTTGTTGCCAATATGGACACCGGGCGTATCCACAAATACCATTTGATAATCATCGGTCGTGTCAATCGCATGAATACGGTGGCGTGTTGTTTGCGGGCGATGAGAGGTAATAGAAAGCTTTTGCCCAATTAACTCATTAACTAATGTAGATTTTCCAACATTAGGTCGGCCAACCACGGCAATAAATCCTGCTTGAAATCCCATTATTTATTCTCCTTTAATTTTTCTAATAACACTTGCGCACAAGACTGTTCTGCGCGCTTGAGACTTTTGGCATTTTGACTGGTTTGAATATTCTGATCTTGCAAAAGGCAGTTCACTGTAAAAACAGCATTATGATCCTTACCCACTGTTTTGGTTAGCTCATACTTCGGCAGTGCATTATTACGCTTTTGCAAATATTCCTGAAGCTGAGTCTTGGGATCTTTAAGGGAATCATTTGGATCAATCGCATTTAAACGCTCCTGATACAAATCCAAAATAACAGTGTTAATCGTTTCTAAATCAGAATCAAGCAAAATAGCGCCAAAGATCGCTTCAACCGCATCTGCCTGAATAGACTCACGGCGATAACCACCACTTTTTAACTCACCAGAACCTAAAATTAGCACGTCAGCTAACTCTAAAGCAAGGCCAAATTTGGCCAGCGTTTGACCTCTAACTAAGTGTGACCTCAAACGAGACAACTTACCTTCTTCAATCTGCTTAAAACGCTTGTACAGTTCTCTTGAAATTACTAAGCCTAAAATACTATCACCCAAGAACTCAAGGCGTTCGTTATTCTTTTTACCCATGCTACGATGAGTTAATGCAAGCTCAAGTAAAGATAAGTCTTTAAATTGATAGTTCAGTTTTTGTTGTAATTTTTCCATCTATAATGACGCAATATTCATTTAACAATTATTTTGTATGTTTTGGCAAGAAGACACCAATGAAGAGTATTTTACGCTTCCTGAGAGTATTCAAGAGGTTAGCTTTAAAATCCAATCGAAAATATTACCAATGGATCATGGCTTTTTACTCGCGCAAGCATTACTCGAACATCTACCTTGGTTAAGCGAGTCTAACGCCGGCATTCATACGATCGGTATAGCAGATGGTAATGGATGGGAGCAAAGCAAAGAAGGTGGCTTTTACTACCCTTCTAAGCGTTCTAAGTTAACGATTCGCATCCAGTACGAACATTTAGATAGTGTAAAGACAATTGTTGGGAAGACCTTAGATCTTGGCGAATACAAAATCAAGGTTGTTAAATTTATTAATAATAAAGTATTAAGTGAGATGCCTGTTTTGTTTGCTAAACAAGTAGCTTGTGATCAAAGTATTAGCGAGGCTGTTTTTTTGCAACAGTGCTTTGACCAATTAACTGATTTAGGTATTAAAGTCAATAAAATGATGGCTGGTCTTGAACATACCATTCAAACAGATAATGGCGCCATCCATACTCGCTCTTTAATGCTGGCTGATCTGAAAAAAAATGAGTCCATCTTATTACAAGAAAAAGGTCTGGGTGATCATCGCTTACTAGGCTGTGGGCTTTTCATTGCACAAAAAGGCATTGAAACCCTAGAGAGTTAGTTACTTGCATTTACGCCACTTTCGGTCTACAATCTTTAGTATCTATACACTTAACTCTGGGGAGAGGTTATGCGCGCTTTAATTCTAATATTTTCACTACTGATCTTTCAGCCATCTCTGGCTGTTGAGCCTGTAAAAGAAGCTGAATTTTTAGGAAGCCAAGTGGTTGATGAATTACCAAATTGGTTTAAAGCCAGTTTTATGGATTTTTCTGAGGACTTAGAAGAAGCTGATGACGAAGGTAAGCATATCATGATTTATTTTCATCAAGATGGTTGTCCTTATTGCGCCAAACTGGTTCAGGAAAATTTTCATGATGACGCTCTAGTTGCTAAATTACAAAAAGATTTTGATACAATTGAAACCAATATGTGGGGCGATCGAGAGCTTACCGATTGGCAAGGTAATGATTACATAGAAAAAGAATTTTCAGCCAAAATGAAAATTCAATTTACCCCCACTCTTGTCTTTTTAAACGAAAAAGGTGAAAGTGTTCTTAGGGTAAATGGCTACCAATCGATTGATAAAATGCAGGCCACGCTTAATTATGTTTCTAATAAAACCTACCTAAATCAATCATATGCAAGCTATCTTAACGGTCTAAAAAAAGACAGCTCTGGTACGCTTAATGCCAACGCCATTTTTGAATCTGGCCCACACTTACTAGCTCGTAGTAAAACTCTGCCAGCCAATAAATACTTAGCGGTATTTTTTGAGGAGCCAAATTGCACGGAATGTGACTTTTTCCACAAAAATTTATTATCACTTGATCAAACTCAAAATTATTTAAAACAGATGCAAGTTGTGCGTTTTAATGCACTATCCGATGACAAGCTCATCACCCCATCTGGCGAGCGTACCACAGCCAAAGCATGGTACGACAAACTAAAACTGACCTATAAGCCCGCAATTGTGTTTTTTGACAAAGAAGGTGTTGAGGTCATTCGTAAAGATGCCTACTTTAAAGAATATCACTTACACGGCATCATGACTTATACACTCTCAGGTGAATACAAGCATCAGCCAAACTTCCAACGCTACCTTGAAGACAAATCAGACAAGCTTAGAGCTAAAGGTGTTACAGTTGATATTTGGAAGTAGGATAAAGTCTTAAACCAATCGACTTTATTAAGATAATCTAAGCATTATCAAAATTTCTTAAATTTTTCTAAGAATGCTTAAAAAAATATTATTTTTTCATAAGATTGGTCACTTAAGCACCTATAAACAATTTTAAAAGTCTTAAAAAGTGTTTTTATAGAAATAAAAATGATTAATTTGGATTTTTAGCAAAAAAAATCGCCCTTTTAGGGTGATTTACAAAATTTTCTAAATTTTTAGAGTGATTAAATTTTTTTCACAAATGCTGATTTAAGTTTCATCGCACCATGGCCGGGAACTTTGCAATCAATATTGTGATCACCTTCGCACAAACGAATGCCTTTAACTTTTGTACCCACTTTAACCGCGTTAGAAGTGCCTTTGATTTTTAAATCCTTGATGACTGTTACTGTATCACCGTCATTAAGAATATTACCATTAGCATCTTTAACGATAGTTTCTTGATCAATTAGATCATCAGCTGAGAACTCGTATGAGCACTCAGGGCAAACTAATAGATTGCCATCTTCATAGACATATTCAGATTTACATTTTGGGCAGTTTGGTAGACTCATGGTTTTTTCTTATACGGTAAATGGATATTTAACAGGGGTATGATGCTCATAATCAACCAATTCAAAATCATCCATGGTTACCCAAGTTTCTAGGTCGGCCAGGGTTTTGATATTTGGATTAATTTTTAGTTTTGGTAAAGCCAATGGTTCACGATTTACTTGTTCATTTTTAAAAATATCTACTTGATTTTCATACAAGTGAACATTGGATAAATGATGGCGCATTTTTTTAGCTTTTTTGCCGGTAATTTGTGCGGTAATAAGCAGTAAAAATGCCACTTGGAAATGATTAAATGGCTGGCCTAGGGCAAAGTCGCTGCTACGCTGATAGCTTTCTATATACAAATCATCACCCAGTAAATTAAAATGATGGGTGTGCATACAGGCTGGCAAACAGGCTCTATGAATAAGATTTGGGTGATTAAAAGTCATGATTTCACGTCTATCGTCAATACCTTGGGATAAATCAGTAACGATTTTTTGGTATTGGTCTAGTGGCTCATCATCTTCAATGCCTGGAAATGCACGCCCAATTACGCCGTAGCACATACCCATATCATCTTCACCTTTGCGATGCGGGTTATCAAGCCAGGCTTGGTTATCGTTGGCATTGGCATTCCAAGTATTACAGCCAATGGCTCTAAATTGAGCCGCACTGCTATAGCCACGAATATAGCCCAACATCTCAGCAATAGCTGATTTCCAAAAGAGTTTTTTGGTGGTAACGACTGGCACAGTACCATCACTAAGATCATGCTCGAAAGTGGCGCCAACAATGGCCAATGTTTTTTGACCAGTACGTGCATTTTCCAGCCATACACCTTCATCTAAAATTCGTTTTCCAATATCTATGTATGCCTTCATGCTGGTTTTTTGTTTGCCTTTTGGAGTAGGTAAATTCCTAATATTATCATTGGAAGGCTTAGCAATTGCCCCATGGTTAGCCATTCAAACGCTAAGTAACCTAACTGCACATCAGGCACTCTAACAAACTCAATTATAAATCTAAAGGCGCCATAAAAAATTAAAAATAATGCCGAAATAGACATTAAAGGGCGAGGTTTATTGCTATATAGCCAAAGAATAATAAATAGCACTAAGCCTTCTAAAAAAGCTTCATACAATTGCGACGGATAGCGACTAACCCCTTGTTCTTGGATATACATACCTAAAGGACTGGTGGTAACTTTACCCCAAAGCTCACCATTGATAAAATTGCCTATTCGACCAAAGCCAAGCCCGAGTGGCACGAGTGGTGCGACAAAATCCATGGTGGAGAAAAAGCTTTTGTTGTATTTTCGGTTGAATATAACCATGGCCAATAACACACCCAAAAATCCACCATGAAAAGACATGCCGCCACCTTGAATGGCAAAGATTGAGAGTGGATCAGATAAAAAGTTAGGTAAGTTGTAAAACAACATATAACCCAAACGACCGCCAATAATAACGCCAATGGCACCATAAAAAATTAGGTCTTCAATTTGTTGGGTATTCCAATTATCAGCCTGTTTGGCGCGATAATTAGCTAAAAAATAAGCCGCTAAAAAAGCCGCAAGATACATTAATCCATACCAATAAATTTGAGCAAAACCTAAGTCTAATGCAATGGGATTAATGTTGGGATAAGTCATAGGTAATTAAGATGGTGTGCTCGAGGTGATTCGAACACCCGACATTTGGCTTCGGAGGCCAACACTCTATCCAGCTGAGCTACGAGCACAATAAGGGGTTCGCCTTAGCAAAGTCTTTCATATCAAGGAATTCTAAAGCTTTCATTAATTTTCACTTCTTATTTAGGACTCTGTAATTATAAGCATAAATCATCTATTAATGCGAAAAAGTGCTGTCCAAGTAAATTATTAGCTTTGTAATAGGCACTTAAAAAAACCACCTTGCGGTGGTTTTTTTTAAACTTGATCTATTTTTAAAAAATTAAACTAGTCAACTTCAGCTGAACAAAATACTGCTTGCATGTTTGCCACTAATTTAAGGATTTTTGCATCTTTTACTTTACACAAAATCTTATTGCCATCGCGTCTTGACTCAATAATACCTTTAGTTCTTAGAATGTCAATATGCTGCGAGATATTTGACTGTGAAGAGCCTACCTGTCTAACAATTTCTAATACTGGTAGCTCGTCATTTTTAAGGGCACATAAAATCTTTAGGCGCAATGGGTGTGCCATCGCTTTTAAAGCTTTAGTGGCCTTTTCAATATCTTCATCTTTTTCTAATAATGTCATATCACTCATACTTTCTTCTCGGGGTTGTTGAATGGTAAATTTAAAGTCGACCTAGCATACCGTATACGCCATATCTTCTCAATTTAATTAAGACCATTTTTTGATAATAATTAACCAAACTATCATTGTTTAATACGATATCAGAGATTTTCCAAGCTTGGCTGGCTGTTTGATGGAAAATTATATCTAGGAACATACCATACGAATAATAACCGTTAACTTTAAGTTTAACAGCAATTGAACCACCAATAACTGGTCGTGCTGAAATAAATTGGAACGATGTAGATCGCGTTTGAGTCAATCTTGATAATAATGAAGTAATAATATTTTTCTTAATTTTATTAGAAAAATATAGCTGCTCATCAGCGCCTAAATTTAAATTACTTACTAGTAAGATCTCACTAGCAATATGATCAAAATCAAATAATGGCGCCACTTGAGTTTTGATTAAGGTGTTTGCAAGTTGTGGAGAGTAATTAGCAACTGTTGTTAATTGATTCAGTTTAACAATAGCAGTTTGAATAGTTTTAACAGGGCCGGCGGGTTTTTGAGATTCTGAAACTGACACCTCATCAATGTTTTCATTTTGACTGTCTACTGTGTCTTGATTATTTTCCGAAGCTTCTTGTGCAAAGCTAAATGCGGATAAAGACAATAATAGGGTTAATAATATGACATTTAATCTTCTCATTTTTTCTCCATTTGATAAAAACAAGCAAAAAATTAAAAAAAATGTATCTCGTTTTCACAGTATTATATTTAAACTTCCTATAAGTAAATAACTATATTATGATTTTATTTAATTTTTCTAAATTTTCTCTACTGTTTGCACTGCTTTCTGTGCTAATTTCTGCACCTGCTTTAAGTGCTAAAACTGCTGAAGAAGAACAAAGGCTTGAGGCTTTTTTCTCTGACCTCGAAGCCTTTACTGTGGTTTTTAGTGATATCAAACAACTGTACGTTGATGACGTCGAGAACAAGGAGTTGTTTAATAACGCTATTAAAGGCATGGTTAGTGGTCTTGATCCTCATTCTGTATATCTAGAGCCTAAAGAACAAAAAAGTTTAATGGAAAGTGCTTCAGGAAAGTTTGGCGGCCTAGGTATTGTGATTAGCAAAAAAGACGATGGTATTCAAGTTATCTCTCCTATTGATGATACTCCCGCCTATAAGGCTGGCATTCAGGCTGGTGATTTAATTATTAAAATTGGTGATAAGCCAGTTCGTGGTATGAGCTTGGAAGATGGCGTAGATCTAATGCGTGGCAAGCCTGGCACTGATATTCAAATTACAGTTTTGCGTACAAATCAAAAACCCTTTGTCGTTGACATTACTCGTGAAATTATCACCATTGTGAGTGTCAAAGGTTATTTACTTGAAAAGGATATTGGCTATGTGCGCGTGTCTAGCTTCCAAGGGCCTACTGCAGATCTACTTAAAGAAACAGTTGCTGATTTGGTAGATAAGAATGATGGCTACCTTAAGTCGTTAATTCTTGATTTGCGTAACAATCCAGGTGGCGTTTTAGATAGTGCCGTTGATGTTTCTAACTTATTCATTGATGAAGTTGGCTTAGTGGTCTACACCAAAGGCAGGATTCCTAGCTCCAACTTAAAGTTTAAAACTGAGCGTGGTGACATTATGCTTGGCTCTCCGATTGTTGTTTTGATTAACGAAGGCTCGGCTTCTGCATCAGAAATCGTTGCTGGGGCCTTGCAAGATCACAAGCGTGCTATTATTATGGGTAAAACCTCTTTTGGAAAAGGCTCGGTACAAACTATTATTGAACTAGATAAGGGTTATGGACTTAAAGTTACCACTGCTCGATACTACACACCTAACGGTCGATCAATTCAAGCTAAAGGCATTGAGCCGGATATTAAACTAAAAAATATCAGCTTAGAAAATGAAAAAGAAGAGTCGATTATTGATATTAAAGAAAATGATCTAAGTGGTCACTTGGAGCAAGAAGACCCAAGCAAAATGTCTGAGTCTGAGATTGTTGAGTCGCAAGAAAAAAAACAAGCGACTATAGATAAAGAAACTATTGAAAAATTAAAGAAAGATTATTTTGTGCATGAGGCTAGTAATTTGCTTAAAGCACTGACGGTTTTAGGTAAGTAATTAATGGCGATAACGCTTGCAATTGCAAATCAAAAAGGTGGTGTTGGTAAAACGACAACGGCTGTTAATTTGAGTGCTGCATTAAAAGCGGTTAAAAAACGAGTTTTATTAATTGACATCGATCCACAAGGCAATGCCACAATGGGTTGTGGCGTGGACAAATACACACTTGAGAATACTGTTTGTGAATTGCTTTTAGATGAATGCAGTATTAACAAAGCCATTGTTCATGTTGACGAATCAGGCATTGATGTATTGGGCTCAAATACAGATTTGATTGCTGCAGAAATTGCCCTATTGCGTGGACAAAATTCTGAATATAAGCTTAAAAATGCTATTAATTCAGTGGCCAGTCAATATGACTATGTAATTATCGATTGTCCGCCTTCTTTGAATATGCTAACCATTAATGCCTTTACTGCATCTGATGGGATTATTATCCCTATGCAGTGTGAATATTACGCATTAGAAGGTTTGAGTGCTCTAATACAAACCATTGACAAGATTAAAGCTACCACTAATCCAGATCTTGAGATTACTGGACTGGTGAGAACCATGTATGACAACCGAAATAATCTTTCTAATGAGGTATCTTTACAACTACAACAATATTTCTCACACAAAGTATTTAAAACCATTGTTCCTAGAAATGTAAAATTAGCAGAAGCGCCTAGTTTTGGTCAAGATGCAATTAGCTACGCTAGATCATCTAAGGGTGCAATTTCCTATATATCTTTAGCCAGTGAAGTGCTAAGAAAAACATCAATGAATTAACTACTATGGCAAAAATCTCAAAACTAGGTCGCGGACTAGATATTTTATTAGGACAAGTTGGCACCAACACTGAAAATTCACAAACTAATAACAGTATGAGAATGCTGAGTGTTAATAGTCTTCAGCGTGGAAAATTTCAGCCTAGAGATGACATAGACACAGAGACACTCAACGAGCTAGCTGCATCAATAACCTCTCAAGGCGTTATTCAGCCATTGGTTGTTAGGAAGGTCACTTACGATAAATACGAAATTATTGCAGGTGAGCGTCGTTGGCATGCCGCTCAAATTGCTGGGCTAGAAGAAGTACCTGTGATTGTGCGTGAAATTAACGACCAGGTAGCTCTTGCTATTGGTCTGATTGAAAATATCCAGCGTGAATCGCTAACACCGCTTGAAGAGGCAAAAGCTTTACAGCAACTGATTGAAGATTTTAAAATGACACATGAAGAAATTTCTAACGTGGTGGGTCGTTCACGCTCTAGTGTGAGTAATCTGATTCGCTTATTGCAACTTGGCGAAGAATCAAAAAAACTTCTTGGCCAAGGTAAAATTGAAATGGGGCATGCTCGTGCACTTCTACCGTTAACGCAAGACAATCAGTTAATGGTGGCCAACCAAGTCATTGCAAAATCTTTATCTGTGCGCCAAACTGAGGAGTTGGTTAAGCGTATTTTAAATCCAAAAACAAAAGCTACTACAACTGTTGAGCCTCATATATCTGAATTAATGAGTGCTTTGTCAAAAACACTGAACTCTAAAACTGAGATTAAGGCTACGGGCGATAAAGGCAAGATTGTTATCCATTATCAATCAGAAGAGGAGCTAAGTAACATCTTAAAACATATCAATTAGTTCTTTAAATCTTAGTCTTACCTTAATCAGTCTTAATCAAAACCGCCAACTCTATCTAGCTTAAGTGAATCATCATAGTGCATCCAAATGCCGAACGCTTTACCAATGATGTATTTTTCTGGCACAAAGCCCCAAAAACGAGAGTCACTACTACGAGATCGGTTGTCACCCATAACAAAATAATGCCCTTTTGGAACAACTGCCTTAACCCCACGAGAATCTCGATTTGGATCTAGTAAAATATCATGAGGATTGTTACCCAGTAATTCTCTCTTATGCTTAAAGCCCGTCATCTCAGCACCTGATTCAACACCGTGATAATCTTCAAAATTTTCAAAATTAATTTTTTCGCCATTAATCATCATCTGATCTGCATGGTAAACCACTGTATCACCAGGAATACCAACAACTCTTTTAATAAAGTCAGCACCTAAATATTTATCATTTTTCTCATAATTAGGATATCTAAAAACAATCACGTCCCCTCTTTCAGGCTTTTTAAATTCAATTAGTTTTTTATTTAGTACTGGAATATTAATGCCATAATCAAACTTAGAAACTAAAATAAAATCTCCTGTTAATAAAGTTGGCATCATAGAATTAGATGGAATTCTAAAAGGTTCCACAACAAAACCACGTAATGCAAATACTAAAAGTAATACTGGAAAAAATTCTGCAGACCATTGAACGATTTTTGGGCGGTCAACATACTTTTCACTTTTATTAAATCGCAAAAATAAAACAAAATAAACTAACTTTGAAAAGCCTGTTTTATCAGGCGTTGGGAGCTTTGTATTTGAAGTCTTATTAAAAAATAAGTGATCCAAACTAACCACTACAAAGGCTACAATTAAAAATAAAGCTAAATACGATGAAACATCCCATGCAAAGAAAGGTGATGCGTTTTCAAGTGTCATAATAATATCCGTACAAAAAAAAGGTAAAGCAAAACGTTGTTATTATATAATAACTTCTTTTTATAGTTTTTATATTGGAGGAAATACAATGGCATTATCAGATTTAGAAAGAGACGCTCACGGTTACTTAGTTGATCTTAATACTTGGAACGAAGACATTGCTCATGAAATTGCAGCAGAAGAAGGTGTTGAATTAACCGATGATAGCTTTAAATTGATTAATTTCCTGCGTAATGAATATATCAACAATAACGCCAACCAACCTAACGAGCGCAACATGGTTAAAGGCTTGAAAGATGATTGGGATGGTAAATTAGGCACTAAAGAGTTGTATAACTTATTCCCTAAAGGTCCTGCTAAACAAGCGGGTAAAGTTGCTGGCCTTCCAGAAACTAGACGTAAAGGTGGTTACTAAGCATTAAGCTTTTTAACTTAATAAAAAAAGGCGCTCATTGAGCGCCTTTTTTATTGGTTTAAATATTTTCTTAAACTTCAGTAATATCCATGCCTGCTGAATTAGCTAAATCAACAAAATTGGGAAAAGAGGTCATGACATTATCTACCCCATTAATTTCAATAGGATAAGCACACCTTAAAGAAGCAATGGCAAAAGCCATTGAAATACGATGATCATGATGAGATTCAATGATTGATGTTGGTTCTTTAAATTCACCGCCTTGAATTTTAATGCCGTCGTCTAGCACTTCATTTTTAACACCTAAAATATCTAAGCCATCAGCCATTACTTGAATGCGGTCTGATTCCTTAACTCTGAGCTCTTTAGCACCTGTTAGGATTGTCTCCCCTTGGGCGCAACTAGCAGCAATAAACACCGCTGGAAATTCATCAATTGCTAATGGCACTAAAGCTTTAGGGATTTGAATGCCTTTTAACTCTGATGATTTAATACGAATATCTGCTAATAATTCACCACCGATTTCGCGCTCATTAGAAAGTGTTAGATTTGCACCCATTAACTTTAGAATGTCAATCACACCGGTTCGAGTTGGATTAATATTAACACCCATTAGCGTGATGTCTGATTTTGGTGCAATGCAAGCTGCCACCATGAAAAATGCAGCAGAAGAAATATCACTCGGAACTTGTATTGCAGTTGCACTAAGTTTGCCACCACCTGTAAGGCACATCTGATTATCATTAACACGAACATCATAGCCTAGGCCTTTTAACATACGCTCTGTATGATCGCGAGTTGGTGCTGGCTCAGTAACACAAGTATCGCCATCGGCGTACAAACCCGCTAGTAAAACACAAGATTTGACTTGGGCTGATGCTACTGGTAAATCATAATGAATACCTTTTAAGGATTGTCCGCCAGTAATCTTAAGGGGTGGCTTACCATCGTTACTTTGAATGACTGCACCCATATCTTTTAACGGGTTTATCACTCTATCCATCGGTCTTTTAGAAAGCGACTCATCGCCGACTAATTCACTATCAAACGCTTGAGCGGCTAGAATGCCAGACATTAAGCGTATAGAGGTACCTGAGTTTCCCAAATCTAGTGGTTTTTCCGGATTTTTTAAGCCATGAATACCAACACCATGAATAGTAACATTATCATCTTCACGCTCAATTTTAACCCCCATAGCTTGAAAAGCCTTAAGGGTTGATAACGCGTCCTCACCTTCTAAAAATCCTGAAACTTTTGTCACACCTTCACTTAAGGAGCCGAGCATGATAGATCGATGAGAGATAGACTTATCACCTGGAATTTTTAACTCACCCGACAAAGTTGTCGCCGGTTTTGCAATAAACTTACTCATAATATTTAGTCTTTTAACCAGCTATCTCTTGCAGATTTTGCATCAAGGAATAGTTTTTCTAGTTCTTTTGGTTGTTGATTTTTAATTAAATTAGCGACTTTATCTAGGCTTTTTTGATAGCCTTCAATGTGCTTAACTATTTGATCTGAATTATTAATACAAATATCTCGCCACATAACCGCATCACTTGAAGCTATTCGAGAGAAGTCTTTAAATCCGCCTGCTGCATATTTACACGCTTCTGGATTACTTGATATCAAATAATCCATGAGTGAAAAAGCTAACATATGAGGTAGATGTGACGTCATGGCTAATAAGTCATCGTGTTTAATTTCATTCATAATTTCTATTTTCGCGCCCACACTTTCCCATAAATCACTCACTGTAACAACAGCTTGAGTATTGGCATTTTTGCCTGGAGTAATAATGACACGCCTATGATTAAATAAAGTTGCGTCAGCTGCTTCAACGCCACTGCGCTCTTTGCCGGCAATTGGATGTGCAGGAATAAAATTTTCAGGCATATGTCCAAATACTTGCTTAGCAATTTGAACAATACTTCCTTTAGTGCTACCCACATCAGTAATAATCATTTTTTCGTTAACATGTGGCTTGATCATTTCTAGTATTGCTTTAAAACTATTAACTGGGGTGGCAATCAGCACCAAATCTGCGCCATCAAGTGCTTTAGCGATGTCAAGTGTGTACTCGTCAATAATATTTAGCTCTTTTGCTTTGGCTAAGTTATTCTCATCCCTGCCAAATCCTACAATACTAGCAACTTTATTAGCTTTTTTTAAGCCTGCAGCAAATGAGCCACCAATCAACCCAACACCAATAATACAAATCTTATTCATAATAATGATTTTAACGCATCTAGGAAATCTGAAATTTCTCTTGAGGTGCCTATTGACACTCGCAAGTAGTTTTTCATTTCAACTGGACGAACAATAAATCCGAGTTCTAATAATTGCTGATAAAGTTTGACTGAATCATCAACTTTAACGGAAATAAAATTGGCTGATGAGGGGATGTAGGACAATCCTAGTTTGTCAAATCCTTGCTCTAATTGCTTAAGTCCGTTATTGTTAGCTATCACTGAGCGTACTAAATGAGATTGGTCGCCCAAGGCTGCAACAGCTGCTACTTGAGCCACATGATTAACATTAAAAGGTTGGCGAATGCGATTAAGATAATCCGCAATTTTTTCACTTGAAACACAATAGCCCACTCTTAAACCTGCCAAGCCATAAGCCTTAGAAAATGTACGAGTGATGATTAAATTTTCAAATTCTGCAAGCCAGCCAATAGCTCTATCAGCATGATCAAGATATTCAAAATATGCCTGGTCTAATACAACTGCAATAGAATTTGGAACGCGTGATAAAAAAGCATGAACCGCTTCATCAGAGAGTAAAGTGCCTGTTGGATTATTAGGATTGGCAATAAAGATAAGCTTGGTTTTATCAGTAATTGCTAACAGCATAGCTTCTAGATCATGGCCAAAATCTTTTGATTTCGTAACAACAGCAGTTGCACCTAAAGCTTGAGTAGCTAGTGGATATACAACAAAAGCATACTCTGAAAAAATAACCTCATCAGTTGAAGAACAAACATAAGCTTTAGCAATTAACTCCAAAATATCATTTGAGCCATTGCCTAATGTGATCATGTCTGCCGACACATCAAGATAATTGCTAATTGCTCGTTTTAGCTCAAAGCCATTTCCATCTGGATAGCGATCCACTTCACTCACAGCTTTTTGCATTGCCTCAAGGGTTTTTTGACCAACGCCCAGCGGATTTTCGTTACTGGCTAACTTGACGACGCGCTTAAGCCCGTATTCCCGCTGTAATTCACTAATTGGCTTGCCGCCCTGGTAAGGCTTTAAGCCCTTAACTACCTCACAAACACTCATAATATAGCAATAGGATATGAACCTAAAATACTCACTTTAATTACTCTTTTTTCAACTTCAGCTAAGGCAATTTTCACTTTATCATCGTCTTGATGACCTTCAATATCGATCAAAAATAAGTACTCCCACTTCACACCAGGAATTGGGTGACGTGCTAGCTGCATCATATTAATACCTTGCTCTTTAAAAGGTTCAAGCAAATCAAATAACGCGCCAGATTCGTGTTTAGTAACAACCAAAATAGAGGTTTTATCTTTACCTGAAGGCTCTATAGATTCTTTGCTGAGTATCAAGAATCGAGTCGTATTACCAGCTTTGTCCTCAATATTTTTAGCCACCCTCTCTAGCTCATACAAACTTAAAGCGGCTTCTGAGGCAATGGCAGCAGCGCCCACTTCGTCTTTAACCATTCGAGCAGCTAAAGCATTAGAGGCGACCGCTTTTAATTGAGCATTGGGATAATGATTTGCTAACCATCGCTGACATTGATCAAGCGCTTGTTGATGTGCGTAAATCGTTTTAATTTCAATTGATTGATCAGCACTCATGAGCTGATGCTGAATAGATATTTCCACTTCACCACAAATCTTAAGGTCTTGTGAATAAAGCATATCTACCGTACCACCAATAACGCCATTTGATGAATTTTCAATTGGCACCACGCCATAATGTGCATTGCCTTTTTCAACTTGATGAAAAATCTCGTCAATACTAGCGCAATCAAGTGTGGAGACAGCGTGACCAAAATGTTTTAAAGCAGCCTCTTGGGTGAATGTTCCTTCAGGGCCTAAGTAAGCAATATTAAGAGGCTGCTCTAGAGCAAGACAAGCTGACATAATTTCACGAAAAATATGTGCCATGTCTTTGTCTTTCAGTTGGCTTTTATTACGCTCAATAATAGAGCGTAATACTTGAGCTTCTCGCTCAGGTCGATAGAACACGCTATTAATATCATCCGCTCTTTTAACTGTCGCAACTTCGCCCGCTAAATCAGCTCGCTTGCCGATAAGCGTTTGCACTTGTTGATCAAGCGCATCAATTTCAACTCGTAATTCTGCTAATGTTTTCTTACCCATGTTGCCTTTCAAAATCAGTCATAAATTCAATTAGTGCATCCACCCCACTTTCAGGCATGGCATTGTAAATACTGGCACGCATCCCGCCCACAGACTTGTGACCCTTTAGTGCTAATAAGTTAGCATTATAAGACTTTTCTAAGAATAGTTTATTAAGACTGTTGTCTGCCAATATAAATGGAACATTCATCCATGAACGATATTTAGGGTTAACAGGGTTTGAATAGAAATCAGAACTATCAATTGCCTGATAAAGCTTGCTAGCCTTACGATCATTAATTTGTGACATGGCTTTAATTCCGCCCTGAGCTTTTAGCCACTCAAATACAAGTCCAGCTGTATACCAGGCAAAGGTTGTTGGCGTGTTAAACATAGAATCGTTATCAGCTTGTGTTGAATAATCAAACAATATGGGCTGTTTAGCCACGACATCACCAATTAAGTCTTCTCGTACGATAACAATGGTTGCGCCTGCTACACCGATATTTTTTTGTGCGCCCGCATAAATAACACCAAACTTAGATACATCAATCTCTCGCGACAATATTGATGATGACATATCTGCCACAACTGGCATATCCACTTCTGGAATGAAATCAAATTCCAAGCCGGCAATAGTTTCATTGGGTGTGTAGTGGAGGTATGCTGCAGACTCATCAATATGCCAGTTTGAAAAATCTTCAATATCGGTAAATTTATTCACGCTACTATCTGTGCAGATATTTACATCGCAATAGCGCTGCGCCTCTTCAATTGCCTTAACTGACCAGTGTCCAGTATTGGCATAATTAGCTTTAGTTTTACCGCGCAATAAATTAATCGGCACCATAGAAAATTGTGATGATGCGCCGCCTTGTAAAAATAAGACTTTGTAGTTACTAGGAATGTTCATCAAATCGCGTAAATCTTGCTCAGCTTTTTGAGCCACCTGCATAAAATCAACACCACGATGAGATATCTCCATCACTGATGCTTTGGCATTGCCATACTCCAATAATTCTTCTTGAATCTGGCACAATACTGATTTAGGTAGCGCTGCCGGACCAGCGCTAAAGTTATATATTTCACTCATTGACATTATTTCCCAAATAATTCTGTAATAAATTTAGCCCTTATTTTACGTCAATATTAGCTAAATTTTTCAAGGATACAACCTCAATAATCTGTTCTAGATCAATCATAGCTAACACATGGTTTTTATTAATTTTAAATCATATTAACAATAGTCTATAATCTCGCTCACTTGATTATGGAAGTGGGTGTCAATCCCACGCTGTCCTCGCAACGGTATTTTTCTTTACGAAATCAGTCCGATACATAATCTTTTTTTAATCTCACGAAGGATGACTATCATGAAATTCACACAACTCTGCGTGGTTGCTGCAGTATCAGCACTAACTTTCTCTACCGCATCGAACGCTATACTAGGCCCTATTCCGATTTATTTGAACCCAACTAAAATAGAAAGTAGTATCTTTGCTACAGATGATTTTAAATCTACCTTTGCATCAGAGATTTATACTGGTGCTGATATTAAGAAGTCAGGTTCAAGTGATATTTTTGAATTCTTAGGTCAGAATACTTCGTTAGTAGTAACACCTGCATCTGGAAACCCATTTGCTCAAAAAATAAATACTCGTGGTTTTGGACTAACAAACGGTTATGAAAATATCGTGATAACACTTAATGGAAGACGCTTAAATAATATTGATAGTAATCCTCAGTATTTGGCCAACTTAGATATTAATAACATCAAAAAGATAGAAATTACTAAAGGTAGTGGCTCAGTCATTTATGGTGATGGTGCAATGGCTGGTGGTATTCATATCTATACTAAGACCAAGAATAATAGTTCAGTTAAAGTTTCTGTTGGTAATTATGGCGCCAAAAATGTTTCTACAGTAGTAGGATTTTCAGATGAATCTATGGATCTGACTTACGTTGGTAGCAGAGCTGAGTTTGGTGGTTTTAATGAAGCAGATGCCACTGGTAATAAAGACAAATCTACTAATGATAATGATAAGATTACTTTATCAGCAAATGTAACTAATAACACGGAAGTTACACTTTCAAAAGGTACGTCCAATGTTGATACTAGATACCCTGGAAACCTAACCACTGCAGAATTTAATGATAATCCTACTCAGATGGGTAGTAGACTTTACAATTCTACATATACTCAGCAAAAATACAAAATAAATAATGTGGATTTATCCGTTGAGAATAAGAAGAATAAATTCACAACTAAATTTGATTATTCATTCGAAGATAAAGAAAGTACGGCAATGCAAAATGGCGGCGCCCCATCGGTTAGCAAATATAACACCAACCAGAAGAAAATCACTGTTGCTTATAAAGATGGTAACCTTGATGTCGTATCTGGTGTAAGTGCATTCGATAATGAAAGACTAAATACCGGATCTGATACTAACACTACATCAAAGGATAGTAAGTCTGTATTTTCTAAAGCTGTGTATAAGCTAGATAAGAACACTTACTCTGCAGGTGCTAGAAAGGAAGTTGTTGATTACAAATACGTATCATCAACTAACCCGACAGAATTAAGAGAAAACAAGCTAACTGCTTTTGATATTGGTATTAATAGAAGTATTGATGACAACCTGTCAGTATTCTCAAACTACAATAGTGGCTTCCAAGCACCTAATATCGATAATTTTTTTAAATTCAACTCTGGTTATACTGGGCAAGAATTTAATGAATTTATGGAACCTGCTAAGATTAAAACTTTAAATGTTGGCCTGAGCCATAAGACAGATAAAACTAAAACTAAGTTAACTGTATTCAAATCTAGCCTTACTAATGAGATTTATTTGCATAAAGAAGGATCTACTTGGACTAATACTAACCTTGATAAATCTCATAAATATGGTTTAGAGTTACAAAATAAGTACGTAGTTAACCCTAAAGTAAACACAAACTTGAATTATAATTACACTGTTGCAAAAATCGATAAAGAAACACAAGGTTCTGATGTGTATGATGGTAACAATTTACCTGGTGTATCTAAGCATAATATTAGCTTAGGTGTTAACTATAAGATTAGTGATAAGTCTAAATTGAACATCACACAAAAATGGCGTAGTGAAACTTATGCAGCTGAAGATTTCTCAAATACAGACGTACAGAAGCAAACAGCGTTTAAGAGTTTAGATGTTTCTGGTTCACATAAATACTCTAAAGATGTGGAGTTTTCTATGAGTGTACAGAACTTACTTGAAAACAAAAATGGTTTTTGGTTAAGGAATGATGTTGTTACTCCAAATAACTTCACTAGAAATATTAATGTAGGTGTAGAGTATAAATTCTAACTAAGGATTAACAGGAAATAAAATGACTAATCAAATCAACAAAACTAGAACTCTCTTTGCTGTATATATCATGATACTTTTAATGATTGCCACTCGTGGGCATACTAATTGGCTATCAAGCATTATTCATTTGCCGGACTTTACTATTCCTGCACTCTTTA
>CALBNC010000050.1 GCA_937896195.1 uncultured Gammaproteobacteria bacterium | reverse complement strand
AAACCCTCAACTTCGGTTGGGGGTTTTTTTTCGTCCTTTTTCTGAGCAGGCAAGGCCTGCTCAGGTAACATAACAAGTATGAGTATTAGAAATATAGAATTTGTAAATGGTGAGTATTATCACGTGTTTAACCGCGGGGTGGATAAGCGTAATATATTTAGCAATAAAGCCCAACAATATTTCTTTTTTAATCGAATGCAAGTCTTAAACACAACAGATAGCTCAAAGTTTTTTAACAATCAGAGAAACAAACACAAAGATAGTGGTATTGTCGGTGACGGCGGTCAATTGGTGAGTATTATTGCGTATAGCCTTCTGCCCAATCATTATCATTTACTCTTGAAGCAAGAGGTTGATAACGGTATTTCGCAGTTTATGCAAAAGCTGGGAACCTCTTATACTATGTATTTTAATCAACAAGAAAAACGAAGTGGCAGTCTGTTTCAAGGAAAATTTAAAGCCACGCATCTGAGTGGTGACTTTGCATTGCCAACAGTATCTGCATATATTAATCTAAATCATAAGCATCATAGAATTGACCCAAGTATTAATTTGGTTAAATCAAGTATTTTTGAATACTTAGATCAAGAACTGGGCGAAAGCATTTGTAATCCGGTTGAAATACAAGCTATTATTGAGGAAGCTGATGGTTTAATCGAGTACAAAAAATTCATCAAACAAGCCTCAATCACCTTTGCTGATAACAAAGGAAACACCCTAAAACTTGACGATTTTGAGTTTTAACTTTCTGAGCAGGCAAGGCCTGCTCAGGTAAATCTAGGATATAAATCACCTTAAAATAAGACAATTATAATACTGACCTAATACAAATGATTACTCAACTTACAAAACGTGCCCTGTTACAACTAACTGGTAATGACGTGAAAACATTCTTACAAGGACAGTTTTCAAATGATATTAACACTTTAGAAGAAGGGGTTGTTCAGCTAAATGCTTATTGTCAGCATCAGGGTAAGATTATTGCGCTGATATGGGTGATGAAAAAAAATGAAAGCTTTTATTTGTCATTTCCGATGGATTTAGCAGATGTAATCATTAAGCGACTAACCATGTTTAAGATGATGTCGGATGTACAGATTAGTGATTTAAGTAATGACATGATCCAGCTGGGTATTGTTGATGAAGATTTTAAGGGTGCTTTTAAGCTCAATGATCAGCAGTCTGTGGCCTTGGTTGAAACGCTAGATGCTGTTGAGTTGGCGGATGAGAGTACCTGGGAAAAAGCTTGCATTGAAAATACCATTGCTGAAGTAACTCTAGATACTTCTGAGCAATTTGTACCGCAGTTGTTAAATTTGGATATTGATGAAGTAGGTGTAAGTTTTACCAAGGGTTGTTATCCTGGCCAGGAAGTGGTGGCACGTTTGCATTATTTGGGTAAATCTAAGCGCAGACTTCGCATGTTTGAATGCAAAGATGATTTAAAGGTAGGTGACAAGCTATTTTCTTTGAGTTCGAAGTCAGCTAAAGCGTCAGGAGTTGTTGTTCGTCGTGTAAAATTAGACGCAAAATCTTTATGTCTAGCTACGATAGAAATTGCGCATGAGGATGATCAAATTACACTTAATGATGCACAGGGTGCTCAACTCATCAGGATAAACCATGACTAAATCTTTATTATTATTGATAACTTTATTACCAAACATTGTATTTGCAACAGATCTAGTGGTTACTGACAGGCTTGATTTAACCAACCATTGGGTGGGTTATACAGCATTAGCTTTGTTTGTAATCGCATATATTTTAGTCATGGTGGAAGAATTTACCCACTTTAGAAAATCCAAGCCTGTTATTTTGGTGGCAGGTCTAATCTGGGGTTTAATTGGCTGGGTTTATGCATCAAATGGTTTGCCGCATGCAGCTGAAATCGCTTTGCGTCACAACATTTTGGAATATGCTGAGCTATTTTTATTTTTACTCGTCGCCATGACATACATTGAAGCCATGCGTGAAAGGTTGATTTTTGAAGCACTTAAAGTTTGGTTGATTAATAAAGGCTATACGTTTAGACAATTATTCTGGATAACAGGATTTTTAGCGTTCTTCATCTCCCCAGTAGCTGATAACTTAACCACGGCACTAATAATGGGTGCAGTGGTAATGGCCGTGGGTGTAGGTAATCCACGCTTTGTTTCTATTGCTTTTATTAACATCGTAGTTGCTGCGAATGCAGGTGGCGCGTTTAGTCCGTTTGGTGATATTACGACGTTGATGGTTTGGCAAAAAGGTATTTTGGAATTCAATGAATTCTTCTCATTATTCATTCCATCGTTGATTAACTTTGTTGTGCCAGCATCGATTATGCACTTTGCTATTAAAGATGAAACTGCGGGCGCTAAACTAAAACATATTGATATTAAACATGGTGGTTTATTTATTGTGGCGCTATTTATGCTGACTATCGTAACCGCCGTTAGTTTTCATAGCTTCCTACACTTGCCACCAGCGATGGGCATGATGACCGGTTTAAGCTATCTGATGATTGCTGCATTCTTTATTCGTAAAGCTGAGAAACACATTCAAGAAGATGGATTTGATGTGTTTAGAAAGGTAGCTGGCGCTGAGTGGGATACGCTGTTATTCTTCTTTGGTGTTATTGCGAGTGTTGGTGGACTTGGTTTTATGGGCTATTTAGCGCTTACTTCTGAGGCAATGTACGCCTCTTTAGGTCCTACTTATGCAAATATTTTGATTGGCTTGTTGTCATCCGTAGTTGATAATATTCCTGTCATGTTTGCAGTGCTAACCATGAGTCCTGAAATGTCAAACGCACAATGGCTGTTAGTAACGCTTACTGCAGGTGTTGGTGGTAGTTTACTGTCTGTCGGTAGTGCAGCAGGTGTAGCACTGATGGGCCAGTCAAAAGGTGTATATACGTTCGCCTCGCATCTTAAGTGGATGCCGGTGATTGCGCTGGGCTATATTGCCAGTGTTGCGGTGCATATGTGGCTAACCGACATTCCATTTGTATAAGTCTAATTTATTTTTAGATATTGGAAATACAGCCATTAAATGGCTGTTTAATGGTGATTATAATTCTGTTTTAATTTCAGACTTTAGTGTTGATTTGCTACCCAAAGCTGATCAAACTTTTGTAAGCTGTGTGGGGGATCGATCTGTTTTAGAGAGCGTGAAAAATACAGTATTTGTTGAATCAGAATCAACATTTCAGCAATTTATATCAGCCTATGAATCGCCCCAAGAATTAGGGGTGGATCGTTTTTTAGCGATGATTGCAAGTATGGATCAGTATCCTAACCAAACACGTCTTATTATTGATGCAGGTAGTGCACTTACGTTTGATTTAGTGCTTGCTGATGGCAAACACAAAGGCGGGTTAATTATGCCGGGCTTGGGTGTTTTACGTCGTAGTTTTAAGCAATTTTCTAGTGAATCTAAGCAGTTGTTGTTGGGTCAAAGTGCTAACAACACGACAGACGCCTGGGAATATGGTACAGCACAGATGCTGATGAGTGTGATTAATGAGCAGATTAACAACTATCTGAATCAGTATGGTGATTTACAAATTATCCTAACAGGCGGTGATGCCAAGATGATTGGGATTAGGTTAAATCAGCAAACTCAAATTAAACCAAATTTAGTTCTAGACGGGCTCGCGCTTTACGCACAAGTAAGGGCAGGCTTGGTATAATGCGCGTTAATTAACTTAACGCTAGAACAATGCAAGACAATCGAGTTTTATCCGGCATGCGACCAACAGGCCAGCTGCATTTGGGCCATTATCACGGTGTATTAAAAAATTGGCTTGAGCTACAAAATGAGTATGATTCTTACTTTTTTGTAGCTGATTGGCATGCATTTACCACACATTATTCAGACAAAATTGATCTTGAAGCAAATGTCATAGAAATGGTGGTTGATTGGCTTGCAGCTGGCATTAACCCAAATACAGCAACGATCTTTGTTCAGTCAAAAGTACCAGAGCATGCTGAGTTGCATTTATTATTATCCATGACCACACCGCTAAGCTGGCTTGAGCGCGTACCTTCTTATAAAGATCAACAACTTAAGCTAAAAACTAAAGACTTAGGCACCTATGGGTTTTTGGGTTATCCTTTATTGCAAAGTGCGGATATCTTAATGTACAAAGCTGGTTTGGTGCCCGTTGGCGAGGATCAGGTTGCGCATATTGAGCTGACTCGTGAAGTCGCAAGACGCTTTAATCATATCTATGGTCGTGAAGTAGATTTTGAAGAAAAAGCCGAAGCCGCTATTGGCAAAATGGGCAAAAAACAAGCTAAATTATTCCGTTCATTGCGCAAGGCTTATCAAGAAACGGGTGATGATGAGGCTTTGGTCAAGGCTCAAGCTTTATTACAAGAGCAGCAAAATATTACCTTGGGTGATCTTGAACGTTTAGCAGGGTATATTGAAGGGACTGGAAAAATTATTTTGCCTGAGCCGGTATCTTTACTCACCAAAGCATCAAAAATGCCAGGTTTAGATGGACAAAAGATGAGTAAGTCTTATGGTAATACCATTTCTTTGAGAGATAAGTCTGAAGAAATTGAGGCTAAAGTTAGGCGCATGCCAACAGATCCTGCGCGTATTAAATTGACTGATGCAGGTGATCCGAATAAATGCCCTGTTTGGCAACTGCATGAGATATATTCAGATAGTCAAACACGCGATTGGGTTGTTGATGGTTGTACGAAAGCTAAGATGGGTTGTGTGGAATGTAAACAGCCGGTCATTAAAGCGATTCAGCTTGAGCTTATGCCTATGCAAGAGAATATTGCTAAGTATCAAGCAGATCCAGATTTAATTAAACAAATTATTCATGAAGGTTCTCAAAAAGCACGAGGCGTCGCCAAGGAAACCATGAAAGAAGTGAGAGATTCAATGGGCATTACTTACTAATTATAACTAACAAATTACAAGAAATTTATTATGGCTGAAAGACTACAAAAACTAATTGCAACGGCGGGCTATGGCTCACGCCGCTGGGCTGAAAGACTTATTGAGCAAGGACGCATTGAGGTCAATAATAAGACATCTCAAATTGGCGACAAATGTGAAGTGACCGATAAAGTGAAAATTGATGGTAGAAGCATTGACCTTGAACGCTATAAAGAAGAAGAAACTAAAGTGCTTATTCTTAATAAACAAGCTGGTGTAATTTGCTCTAATAAAGACGATGAAGGTCGTAAGAGTGTTTATAGCTTACTACCTAAAGAATCTAGATGGATTATGGTGGGTCGTTTGGATCTTAATACTTCTGGCTTGTTGTTGTTTACCAATAATGGTGATTTAGCCAATAAACTTATGCATCCAAGTTCAGAGATTGATCGAGAATATGCTGTTAGAGTATTAGGTCAAGTGGAAAGTGAAGATATTAAACAGCTAACCACTGGTATTGAGTTAGACGATGGAATTGCTAAATTTATTAGAGTAACTGTTGGCGGTGGTGAAGGTGCAAACCGCTGGTATAAAGTGGTCCTTAAAGAAGGTAGAAAGCGAGAAGTTAGAAGGCTTTGGGAGTCTTTAGGCTTTAAAGTTTCACGTTTAATCCGTATTCGTTATGGTGAAATTCGTCTGCCTGAAAATCTTAGAGCTAATGAATACGACTATTTAAAACCTGGACAGGTTAGATTGTTGCTTGATTCGGCCAGACTCTAGGTTAATATTTAAATAGTTAACCTAGGTCAAATATTTATTCCTACATTGTTGATAGAATTCTGTTGTTAAAAAGAAAACAGGAGAACAACAATGATTATGAACGAACTCAACGCTGATACAGTGTTTTACACGAGCCTATTAATGGTTGCATTAGCAATTGTTAGCTTTATTATTTTTGCTATTGGTAGACGATTTAAAATCTTTAGAAAATAACTCTCTAGAATTTGATTAATTCTAGGTTATTTTCTTAGGCACAATTCCGAGATAATCAAAATATTTAGAATGATGGCAATTTTTGCACCATCTTCAGGCGTATTGGTTGTTTTAAAGCTTTATTTGTCATTGATAAAATAGCTAAATATCACGTTTAACTCTTAATTTTCGTTTTCAAAAAACCAAGCCTATCACGTATAATGGTGCTTTTTAGTTTCCAAACTTTTAAGTATTCATGTCTGATTACAAACCTACTTTAAACCTACCTGCCACCAAGTTTGCCATGAAGGCAAATCTTGCAAATCGTGAAGGTGGATTTCTTAAAAAATGGCAAGACGATGATTTGTATGGTCAAATTCGTGCGCACAATCAAGGTAAGCCTCAATTTATATTACATGACGGCCCTCCATATGCCAATGGTGACATTCATATTGGCCATGCTGTTAATAAAGTTTTAAAAGATATTATTGTTAAATCTAAGTCTTTATCAGGCTTTGATGCGCCTTATGTGCCAGGCTGGGATTGCCATGGTTTACCAATCGAGCTAAACGTTGAAAAGAAGAAGGGTAAGGCTGGGGTAAAAATTGATGCCAATTCATTTAGAGCGGAATGTCGAAAATATGCCGATGTTCAAGTAGCTAAACAAAAGCTTGATTTCCAACGTTTGGGTATTTTAGGTGATTGGAATAATCCATATTTAACCAAAGACTTCCAATACGAGGCAGACATTGTTCGCGCTCTAGGAAAGATTGTTGATAATGGGCATGTGTCTAAGGGCTATAAGCCTGTGCACTGGTGTACGGAGTGTGGTTCAGCTTTGGCAGAGGCTGAAGTAGAATACAAAGATAAGCAATCAGATGCTATTGATGTTAAATTTCGTATTATTGATAATAGTATTTTTAAGGTTGATAAGCCAGTTTCTGTTGTTATCTGGACCACAACACCATGGACACTGCCTGCCAATGAGGCTGTCGCTCTTCACCCTGAAATGAGTTATGTATTAGCAGATACTGGAGATGAGTATTTACTATTAGCACAAGATTTAGCGCAAGATGCTTTAGCGCGTTATGAGCTAAAAGCGAGTATCGCTCCTACGGTTTTTACCGGTAGTGATCTAGAAGGTTTGCAAGTACAGCATCCGTTTTATGATAAGCAAGTACCAATTATTTTAGGTGACCATGTAACGACCGATGCGGGTACTGGTGCAGTTCATACCGCGCCAGCCCATGGACAAGAGGATTTTATTGTTGGTAAACAATATGATTTACCTGTTAATTGTCCAGTTGATGGCCGTGGTATATTTTTTGAAGATACAGAGCTATTAGCTGGTCAATTTATTTTTAAAGCAAACGCAAGTGTTATTGAAATTTTAAAGTCAACCAATACACTGGTTAAACATGCGCCATTGATACACTCATACCCACATTGCTGGCGCCACAAGACGCCAGTTATTTTTAGGGCAACACCACAATGGTTTATCTCTATGCAGGATAACGGATTAAGAGATGCGGTTAATGCAGAAATCCCAAAGGTAGACTGGATTCCAGATTGGGGCAAGAAGCGTATCGAATTGATGGTGAGTAATCGCCCTGATTGGTGTATTTCTCGCCAAAGATTTTGGGGTGTTCCAATTACATTGTTTACTCATAAACAAACAGGGCAACTACATCCAGATACTCAAGCATTATTTGTAAGTATTTCAGCAATGATTGAAAAAGAGGGGATCGAAGCTTGGTTTGAAACAGATATCAAAGATTTATTGGGAACTGATGCTCAGGATTATGAAAAAGCCACTGACACACTAGATGTTTGGTTTGATTCTGGCGTGAGTCATTTTGCTGTTCTTAAAGCTAGAGCAGGCTTGTCTGATGTTGCTGATTTATATTTAGAAGGCTCTGATCAGCATCGAGGCTGGTTCCAATCATCTCTTATTTCATCAGTAGCAATCAATGGCAAGGCGCCTTATAAACAAGTATTAACCCACGGATTTACCGTTGATAAAGACGGTAAGAAAATGAGCAAATCGTTGGGCAATGTTATGAGTCCACAAAAAGTGGTGAATAATTTAGGTGCTGATATCTTGCGCTTATGGATTGCCTCTACTGACTACACCGGTGAGATGACTGTATCTGATGAAATTTTAAATCGTTCAGCTGATGCTTATCGACGTATTCGCAATACCATGCGCTTTATGTTGGCAAATACTAGTGGCTTTAGCCCGGCACAAAACGCGATTGAGTTTGATAATATGCTAGATTTAGATAAGTGGATTGTGTCTAAAACAGCAGACCTACAAGTGCAAGTTTTAAAAGCTTATGAGCAATATAATTTTCATAATGCTATGCAACTTATTCTGAATTTTTGTAGTAATGATTTGGGTGGATTCTATCTGGATGTCATCAAGGACAGACAATATACTACTCAAGAAGATTCTAGAGCAAGACGAAGCGCTCAAACAGCACTTAATCATATTCTTGAGGCAATGGTTCGCTGGCTTTCTCCTGTGTTGTCATTCACTGCTGAAGAAATTTGGCAAAACATGCCTAATGAAAAATCACAAAGTATTTTTCTAAGCGAATGGTATAAAGGCTTGTCAGTGGGCTATGAGAATATTGCCATCGATACTGCTAGAAACATTAACCCATTCATTCGCAAGCAAATGGAAGTCATGCGAAGCGACAAAACGATTGGTTCGTCGTTAGATGCACAAGTTGATTTGTATTGTGATGAGAAAACTTATCAAGCTTTAGATCAGCTAGACAATGAACTTCGCTTTGTGTTTATTACTTCAGATGCGCGTATTCATCCATTGATTGACAAAACTGATGAATGTATTGAGGCGTTAGAAGGGGTGTTTATTAAAGTGAGTAAATCAGAAAATGAAAAATGTGTGCGCTGTTGGCATCATCGCGAAGATGTTGGTCAGCATGCTGAGCATATTGAATTGTGTGGCCGTTGCATTGAGAATGTTGCCGGTGATGGTGAAAAGCGAGAGTACGCCTAATGAAGACACTACAGCTTGATTTAGGCGTTAAATCTTATCCGATTTACATTGGTCAGGCGCTATTGTCTCAGGCAGAATTACTCACCAAACATATTACTGGTAAGCAGGTAATGATCGTTACTAATACAACAGTTGCACCTCTTTATTTGGAGCAGATTAAATCATTACTTGGCTCATTTAAAGTGGCTGATGTTGTTTTGCCTGATGGTGAGCAATACAAAACCCTGGGCACGGTAAATTTAATTTTTGATGCTTTATTGGAGAGTCGTTTTGACCGCTCATGTACGCTAATCGCCTTAGGTGGCGGTGTTGTTGGTGATATGACAGGATTTGCTGCTAGTAGTTATCAGCGCGGTGTAAATTTTATTCAAGTTCCAACTACTTTACTTTCTCAGGTTGATTCTAGTGTCGGTGGAAAAACAGGTGTTAATCATGCTTTAGGGAAAAACATGATTGGCGCATTTCATCAGCCAAAATGCGTGCTGATCGATGTTGATACACTTGATACTTTAGATGATAGACAATATGCAGCTGGCATGGCTGAGGTTATTAAATATGGATTATTAGGTAATCGCGATTTTTTAAAATTTTTACAAGACAATATTCATAATTTAATGAATAGAGACAAGGGTTTAATCATTCAGGCAGTACATCAATCTTGTACAGATAAGGCTGATATCGTTGCTCAAGATGAGTTGGAATCTGGTAAAAGAGCTTTATTAAATTTAGGCCATACTTTTGGCCATGCTATTGAAAACACACTCGGCTATGGTGTATTTTTACATGGTGAGGCGATCTCTGTGGGGATGTTAATGGCGGCGAAATTATCACAACTAGAAGGTGATTTAACCAGCCAAGAGGTATCTGAAATTCAAGATTTATTAGAAAAATCTAATTTACCAATCAGTGTAGACGGTAAAATTAGCGCTTCTGAGTTCTTGTCAGCCATGAGTGTTGATAAGAAAGTGATTGATGGCAATATTCGACTCATTCTAATGAAAAAATTAGGTGAATCATACATCAGTGATATGTATCAAAAAGAGAGGCTAGATCAAGTAATTGGGGATTTTTGTTAACCACAATATAAGGGTAGTAAATGACAGATAGTAAGCAAAAAAAAGAACCAATCAAAGACGATGAAGTGATGATTACTTCAAGCATTTCTGATTTGGAAAAAATGCTTGAAAATGCAGATAAGCGGACTGATACAAAATTTGAACGCATGTTCTTGCCAGCTTTGGCTGTTTTTAGTGCAATTATCATGGGTTTCTTTATTGTTATTTACTCAATCACTAGTGACATGACACGCCTTGCTAATTCTATGGATCCAAACATGGCTGGCAATATGTCATCTATGGTGGGTAGTATTGAAAAACTTTCAAATAATGTTAGTCAAATGACAACGTCGGTCGCTCAAATGCAAAAGAGTTTTTCAAAGGTTGATAAAAATATGGATGTAATCGCATTTAAACTTAATGCATTAGATTCTATTGCCGCTGATTTAACACGTGTTAGTGTAAAGATGGATTCATTAGAGCCAATGCTTATTAACATGGAAGAAATGAACAAAAATATGACAGATATGCAAACTTCTATGCAGTGGATGCAGCGTGATTTAAACATATTACGCTCTTCTTTCTCTAAGCCACTTAGAATCTTTAACAAGATTCCAATGTTATAAGTATGTCCCTGTCTGAGCAAGAAGTAACGCAAATTGCTTATTTGGCTCGCTTGTCTCTAAGTGAAACTGAGTTAAAAGACAATACTAAAGACTTAAATGCTATTTTGGGTTTAGCGGAGCAATTAGGCGCTATTGAAACAGATGGTATTGAGCCAATGGCTCACCCACTTCACATGACACAAAGGCTGCGTGCAGATGTTGTAACAGAAGAGGATCACTCAGAATTATTTCAATCAATTGCACCAAAAATTGGCAATAAACATTATTTAGTGCCAACGGTTATTGAATAAGTATGAGTATCTATACAAAAACCATTGCGCAACTTGCACAAGGCCTAAAAGACAAAGAATTTTCATCTGTAGAAATTACTCAGCATTATTTAGAACGTATTAAAAAGTCTGATTTGAATGCTTTTATTACGCTAACAGATGAGCTAGCCATGAAGCAAGCTCAAACTGCAGATGATAAGATTGCTGCTGGAACTAGTAATATTCTGACAGGTATCCCTTACGCGCATAAAGATATATTTTGTACAAAAGGGGTTAAAACCTCAGCTGGCTCTAAAATGCTAGACAACTTTATTTCACCTTATGATGCAACGGTTTCACATCAACTAAATCAAGCTGATACTGTTATGCTGGGCAAAGTGAACATGGATGAATTTGCCATGGGCTCTAGCAACGAAAGTTCTTTTTATGGTGCGGTTAAAAACCCCTGGGACACAAATAAAATCCCAGGTGGCTCATCAGGCGGTTCAGCAGCAGCTGTAGCAGGCGGATTAAGCTGTTTTGCGACAGGAACAGATACAGGCGGCTCTATTCGCCAGCCAGCAAGTTTGTGTGGTATCACAGGATTAAAACCAACTTACGGGCGCGTTTCAAGATACGGGATGATTGCTTACGCTTCTAGTTTAGATCAAGCGGGACCGATGACAAAAACAGCGCAAGATGCGGCTATTGTTTTAAATGCAATGGCTGGTTTTGATGAAAAAGATTCAACCTCAGCTGAACAAGATGTGCCTGATTACACGGCTAATTTAAATGATTCAATCAAAGGGCTAACCATTGGCCTACCTAAAGAGTTTTTCTCTGAAGGCTTGGATGATGACGTTGCTAGCCAAGTAATGAATGCTATCAAAGAGTTTGAAGCTATGGGTGCTGTGGTAAAAGAGATATCACTACCTAATTCTGCTTATGCCATACCCACTTACTATATTGTTGCACCTTGTGAATGTTCATCAAACTTATCACGCCTAGATGGCGTGCGTTATGGATATCGCTGTGAAAACCCAAAAGATTTGGAAGATTTGTATTCACGCTCTCGCTCAGAGGGCTTTGGCAGTGAAGTTAAGCGTCGTATTATGATTGGTGCTTACGCATTATCAGCTGGATATTATGATGCCTATTATTTAAAAGCACAGAAAACACGCCATTTAATTAGCGAAGATTTTAAAAAAGCATTTCATGATGTTGATGTGATTATGGGTCCAGTATCACCAACAACTGCATTTGATTTAGGTTCAGTTAAAGATCCAGTATCGATGTATTTAGCCGATATTTATACGCTAAGTGCTAATTTAGCGGGCCTACCAGCCATGAGTATTCCAGCAGGATTTTCAAATAAACTACCAGTTGGCTTACAGCTGATTGGCAATTATTGGTCTGAGTCTAAATTGTTAAATATCGCACACCAGTTCCAACTACAAACTGACTGGCATCAGCAAATGCCACAGGAGGATTAGTATGGAATGGGAAACAGTCATTGGCTTAGAGATTCATGCACAATTAAACACAAAATCAAAAATATTTTCATCGGCTTCTACTAAGTTTGGTCAAGCGCCAAATTCTCAGGCTTGCGCAGTTGATTTAGGCTTACCAGGTGTATTGCCTGTATTAAATGTGGAAGCTGTCAATAAGGCAATTAAGTTTGGTTTAGCGGTTAATGCGCACATTAATCAGCGAAATATTTTTGATAGAAAAAACTACTTCTATCCAGACTTGCCAAAAGGTTATCAAATTTCACAAATGGATTTACCGATTGTTGGTGAAGGTGAAATTGAAATTAAAATAGGTGATGAAACCAAAGTGATTGGCGTGACGCGTGCTCATTTGGAAGAAGATGCGGGTAAGTCAGTGCATGACATGTTTAACGAGTACACAGCAATAGATTTAAATCGTGCTGGCACGCCACTGCTTGAGATTGTTTCAGAGCCTGATATGCGCAGCGCTAAAGAGGCTGTAGCTTATGCTAAAAAGATTCATGCATTGGTACAATATATTGGTATTTGCGATGGCAACATGCAAGAAGGTTCATTTCGTTGTGATGCAAACGTTTCCATTCGTCCAATGGGCCAAGAAGAATTAGGTACACGAGCAGAGCTTAAAAATATCAACTCTTTTAAATTTATAGAGCGTGCCATCAACCTAGAAATCGAACGTCAACAAGATATTCTTGAAGAAGGTGGCAAGATAGTGCAGGAAACCCGTTTGTATGATGCGGTTAAGCATGAAACGCGATCAATGCGTTCTAAAGAAGAAGCTAATGATTATCGTTATTTCCCAGACCCTGATCTGTTGCCCGTCGAAATTACTGATGAACTAATAGAGTCTATTAAGGCCAGCCTACCTGAGCTTCCAGTAGAGAAAAAAGCGCGTTTTATAGCTGAATTAGGCTTGAATGAATATGATGCAGATGTACTGACATCACAAAAATCTTTGGCTGATTATTTTGAAATTATGCTGAAAGATAATGAAAAAAATGCCAAGCTATGTGCAAATTGGGTGATGGGAGAGCTGTCTGCTTCGCTTAATAAGTATCAGCTGGATATTGAGAATTCACCTATATCTGCAAACAACTTGTCACAATTAATTGCACGTATTGGTGATGACACCATCTCAGGAAAAATTGCTAAAGATGTCTTTAAAGCTATGTGGGATGGTGAGGGTTCTGCAGATGCTATTATTGAGTCTAAAGGCCTTAAACAAGTAACTGATACAGGTGCAATTGAAGCAATTATTGATGAAATTATCGCTAATAATACACCTCAGGTTGAGCAGTTCAAGTCCGGCAATGAAAAAATCTTAGGATTTTTTGTAGGACAAGCAATGAAAGCCTCACAAGGTAAGGCCAACCCAAAACTAATTAACCAACTACTTAGAGAAAAGTTAGGCTAATATCGCGCTTGATTTTTTGAAACTTAGTGATGATTTTGTCATTGAACATCATTTTCCAGCATTACAAGATTCGCAAATGTTAGCTGCTCATCATAAACTATGTTAAATCAGTCCAACTAAAGTATAGGCCCAGTGTTGAATGAGTTTGACAATCGGTAAAATAACAGTTTGAAAGACACCTAAGAATAATAAACCAAGCAATATAAACAAACCGTAAGGTTCCAATTGATCATATTGATAGGCAAGCTTGGATGGCAGTAGTGAGCTAACGACGCGACCACCGTCAAGAGGGGGTAGCGGCAGTAAGTTTAATACTGCTAGTAATAAATTTATCTGAATACCAACTTGCGCCATGTCTGCCAAAAACTGAGATCCAGTATTAATAGCGACAAAGACAACAATCAGCCATAACGTCGCCATTATAAAGTTACTCATAGGACCGGCAATTGCCACCCAAAGCATGTCTTTTTTTGGTGATCTAAGGGCTCTAAAATTAACAGGAACAGGCTTTGCCCAGCCAAAAATGAATCCAGCAGTAAAGTATAGAAAAGCCGGAACAATAATTGTGCCAACCAGATCAACATGCTTAATTGGATTAAGGGTAACTCTACCCATCATTTTTGCGCTATGATCCCCTAATAGAGAGGCTACCCAGCCGTGCGCAGCTTCATGAACCGTAATTGCAAACAAGACAGGAATGGCGTAAATTAATAGTGTTTGAATATCAATCATAATATGGCTGCTCGGGTAAAATTAACACAATTATTTAAAAAACATCACTTCATTTTATATGAAAACTACACAACTATTAATTCCAACCCAGAAAGAAGCGCCAAATGACGCTAAAATTATTTCACATCAGTTAATGATTCGAGCCGGTCTTATTTCTAAGCTGGCTTCTGGTTTGTATTCTTACTTACCAATGGGAGTGAGAGTACTTAAAAAAGTGGAAGCCATTGTTCGTGAGGAAATGGATAAAGCAGGGTCTCAAGAAGTGTTAATGCCAGTAACACAACCTTCAGAGCTTTGGCAAGAGTCTGGGCGTTGGGATGAGTATGGCCCAGAATTACTGCGTTTTCATGATCGCCATGGTCGTGAATTTTGTATGGGCCCAACTCATGAAGAAGTCATTACCAATTTAGCGGCTCAATACATTCGTAGCTATAAGCAATTACCAATGAGTTTTTATCAAATTCAAACGAAGTTTAGGGATGAAATTCGTCCTCGATTTGGTGTTATGCGTTCGCGTGAATTTATCATGAAAGACGCTTATTCTTTTCATTTAGACCAAGAGTCGTTGCAGAAAACTTATGATGCAATGCATCAAACTTATTGTAATATTTTTGATCGCCTAGGTTTAGATTACCGTTCAGTATTGGCAGATTCAGGATCTATTGGCGGCGACGCATCGCATGAATTTCATGTGTTGGCACAAAGTGGTGAAGATGCTATTTGTTTTTCAGATGAGTCTGACTACGCGGCTAATATTGAAAAGGTGGCTTTTTCTAAGCAAGCAAATATCTGTTCGCCTAAAGCTCAAGAAACTGAAGTCTTAACTAAGAAAAAATCTAGTATTGAAGAAGTGGCTGATTTTTTATCTGTTGAAAAATCAATCTGCATTAAAACTTTAATTATAAAAGTAGTAGGTGGATTTAAAGCATTAGCACTTCGAGGTGATCACGAGCTTAATGAAATTAAAGCACAGAATTTATTGGGCGAGTTTGAATTAGCTTCTGATGAAGACATTAAATCGTTAGGTTTGAAAAAAGGCTTTATCGGCGTTAAAGGCTTAGATATTGAGCTTATAGTGGATTACTCAGCTAGCGCTTTATGTGATTTCGTTTGTGGCGCTAACGAGTGGGATAAACACCTCACAGGGGCAAATTGGAAAGGTATTGAATTTGTCGAGGCAGATTTACGTAACGCTACTGAAGGAGATGAATCTCCAGATGGTCAAGGAAAACTAGTGATTAAGCGCGGCATCGAAGTCGGGCATATTTTTCAGTTGGGTGACAAATACTCTAAAGCCATGAAAGCTAATGTGATTGGTGAATCAGGAAAGGCTGTTACAACTACCATGGGTTGTTATGGTATTGGCGTTACTCGTGTTATTGCAGCCTCTATTGAGCAAAACTACGATGATCGAGGTATTATCTTCCCTGAGGCAATTGCACCCTTTCAAGTTGTTATTGTGCCAATTAATTATAATAAATCTACTCGAGTTAAGGATTTAGCAGATAAGCTATATCAGCAATACTTAAAGGCAGGTATTGAGGTTTTATTAGATGATCGAAAAGAACGAGCAGGTATTATGTTTGCAGACTCTGAGTTATTAGGCATTCCTCATCGAATTGTTCTTAGTGATACACATGCTGATAATGGTATGGTTGAGTATAAGGCAAGAAATAATGCGGAAAAGCTTGAAGTTCACTATGATGAAGCCTTGAGCTTTATCCAATCTCAATTACTCTAAATTTATCTACTTTCTCTTATATTGAGATACTGAGTAGTAAAATTTTTTAATAGAACCAGGTAAGGAAAAAAATTATGATTTGGTGGCAATATATTATTCCCCAGCATTCGCTATCAAAGCTTATGTTTCGTTTCGCTCGACTTGAAAATATTTGGCTTAAAAATAAATTTACACATTGGTTTGTTAAATCATATCAGGTAAATCTATCTGAAGCAGTTCGAGAAAAAGTAGAAGATTATCAGCACTTTAATGATTTCTTTACTCGCGCCTTAAAACCAGAGGCACGTAAAATTGGTTCTGCTAATATTGTATGCCCTGTTGATGGGACTGTATCACAATCTGGTGAGATTAGTCATGCCACTATTTTTCAAGCAAAAAATCATTATTACACCGTTTCAGCGTTACTAGGTGGAGACTATAGAGCGAATCAATTTGAGTCAGGCTATTTTTCTACAATCTATCTGTCACCCAAAGACTATCACCGTATTCATATGCCTTTTGACGGTAAGTTAGTATCTATGGATTATATTCCTGGTGATTTGTTCTCGGTAAATAAGGCGACTGTGGAAGGTGTTGATAATCTTTTTGCAAGAAATGAGCGGGTTGTGTGCTATTTCCAGACTCAGTTTGGCTTATGTGCTTTTGTACTGGTGGGTGCTATTTTTGTGGGCTCTATGCAGACAGTTTGGGAAGGTCAAATTAATCCACCTTATCAGAAGAAAGTTCAGAATTTTGACTATACAAATCAAAATATTGAGCTTAAAAAAGGTGAGGAAATGGGGCGTTTTAATATGGGCTCAACCATTGTTATGTTGATGCCAAATCAAGAGAGTAAGTTAAATTTGAGTGCTGGACAAATAGTTCGAATGGGTGAGTCTTTAATCTAGCTTGGTAAGCTTAACTAATTTTATGGTCTTATCAGAAATTTGTAAGATCTCTACCAATATTTTCCCAATTTTTAGACTAACGTCGCGCTCTGGAATAGCTTGTAATTCTTCTAAAATAAGGCCATTTAATGTTTTAGCTCTTGAGGTTGGTAGTTTAGCACTAAGTAGTGCATTCAACTCTCGCACACTGATTCTAGGATCAACCAAATAACTCCCGTCGTCTTGTAGACTAACTTCATCAAGGCGTTCATTTTGATTTGAGGTAAATTGGCCAACAATCTCCTCTAAGATATCTTCAAGTACAATTAAACCTCGAACCTCTCCATATTCGTCGACAATAAGGCCTAAGCGTTTTTTTTGTGTTTGAAAATGTTCAAGCTGATGTGCAAGAGAAGTGCCTTCTGGCACAAAATATGGGGCGCGAACTAGCGACAAAACATTGTCTATGTTAAATTCCCCTTTAGCGTAGAGATTTACAACATCTCTCATGTGTAAAACACCTGTAATGTTATCACTAGAATTATCGTAAGTAAGTAAGCGTGTATGCTGAATGCGCTCAAGTTGCTTTAGGATTTCATCTGGCTTGTTAATGTCCACACTAATTAACTCATGTCTAGGAATCATAATATCTTCAACCTTAACTTTTTCTAGGTCGATAATATTAAGCAACATCTTTTGATAATTTGAAGCAATAATGGGTTTGGCGTCATTTACTACCATGCGTAATTCTTCAGAACTAATGTTGTTATTTTGTTGATCAGTATGAATACCAAAAAGCCTTAAGATGAGCTTTGAAAGTTGCGCAATCGTCCAAACAAAAGGCTTGAATAGCGTAATCAAAAATTTGATTATTATAGAAGCAGGGAGGGCTATTTTCTCAGGGTTTTTGGCGGCAAAAGTTTTAGGCGTGGTTTCTGCAA
The DNA here is from genome assembly GCA_937896195.1 of uncultured Gammaproteobacteria bacterium. Lineage (GTDB taxonomy): Bacteria > Pseudomonadota > Gammaproteobacteria > PS1 > Pseudothioglobaceae > Thioglobus_A. The sequence goes on along the minus strand of CALBNC010000050.1, from coordinate 18,712 downwards.
ATACCAAAATGACAAAAGTAAGTGTCAATGATGCAAGGAAAATGGAGTCTTCTCCCCAGAGTTTAATAGCCAAAATAGTTGCAACACTAGAGGCAAAGATATTAACAAAGTTGTTACCGAGTAGGATGGTGCCAATTAGATGATCTGTGTCCTGCAGTAAATGCTCAGTTCTTTTTGCATTTTTATTAGTCAGGCTTAAAGCTTTCAGACGATAGCGATTAATTGCCATCATTGAGGTTTCAGCAGATGAGAAGAAAGCAGAGGCTAGTATCAAACCAAATAACAAGATACTAAGCCAGAAAGTCGAAAGTGATTCCAATCAGTTGTAGTGTATTAAATAAATTAAAGCTTAGTTTAGTTCAAATGTTTAAAAGCAGCAAGTCCTGGATAAATTGCTTTAGCACCCAGTTCTTCCTCAATACGTAATAAGCGATTGTATTTTGCTAATCGGTCTGAGCGTGATAAAGAGCCCGTTTTAATTTGGCCACAACCAGTTGCTACCGCTAAATCAGCAATAGTTGTATCTTCAGTTTCACCAGATCGATGCGACATAACGGCCGTATATCCTGCTTCAGCAGCCATCTTCATTGCAGCGAAAGTTTCAGTAAGTGTGCCAATTTGATTAACTTTGATTAAGATTGAATTGGCAATATTGTTATCAATACCTTGTTTTAAAATTTTGCTATTGGTAACAAAAAGATCGTCACCCACTAGTTGTACTTTATCACCAATTTTTTTGGTGAGTAAATCCCAGCCTTCCCAGTCATTTTCATCCATACCATCTTCGATTGAAATAATAGGATAGTTGTCAACCCAGTTGGCTAGGTAGTCAACAAACTCTTGAGAGTTTAGTGATTTGTTTTCAGAAGCTAAGTTGTACGTACCATTTTCATAAAATTCAGAGCTCGCTGCATCAATACCAATAAAAATATCTTTACCAGCAACATAGCCTGCATTATTGATCGCTTCTAAGATAACCTTAAGCGCATCTTCATTGGAGGCAAGATCCGGCGCAAAACCACCTTCATCACCAACAGCAGTATTCATGCCTTGGGCTTCTAAAACAGATTTTAGGTGATGAAATACTTCGGCACCATAGCGTAGCGCTTCTTTAAAATTTGGCGCTCCAGCAGGAATAATCATAAACTCTTGAATATCAACACTATTATTAGCGTGCTCTCCACCATTAATTATATTCATCATAGGTACGGGAAGTTTGTAATCATCACCTTGATCAAGAGAGTCATACAACGGCTTATGCTGTCTGTTTGCATTGGCATGAGCTGATGCTAATGATACGGCTAAAATTGAATTTGCACCTAGTCGTGATTTTGTCTCAGTGCCATCTAAATCAATCATAGCCTGGTCAATCTTTCCAAGGTCTTCAATACCAAAGCCAATTAGAGCTTCATTAATTTCAGTGTTGACAAATTCTACTGCCTTTAAAACGCCCTTACCTAAGTAACGAGATTTATCACCATCGCGCAATTCTAAAGCTTCTCGCTGACCTGTTGATGCGCCAGACGGCACCATAGCGCTGCCGATAGTGCCGTCATCAAGGATAACGTCTGCTTCAATAGTTGGGTTACCTCTAGAGTCTAAGATTTCTCTTGCTTTAATTTGCTTAATTTTCACGATAATTCCTATTATTTTTTTATTCGAAGAATGATTTCATTTTACCAAAAAATGAGTCTGACTCAGGATGATGTTTCTTACCACAGGTGCCTGAAAACTCTTCTAATAGTTCTTTTTGTTTTTTACTTAAGTTAACAGGTGTTTCGATTTTAACTTGACAAATTAAATCACCAGTTCCACCATGACGAATAGCGGTAATACCTTTACCTCTTAGTCTAAACTGTTTGCCAGTTTGGGTTCCTGCTGGAATTTTAATTTTTAATTTTCCACCCAATGTCGGCACTTCAATTGAGCCACCCAATGCAACTGAGGTAAAGTCAACAGGTACTTCGCAATATAAATCGTTACCTTTGCGTTGAAAGATTTCATGCGCTCTAACATGCACTTCTACGTATAAATCACCACTTTGTCCACCGCGAACACCAGCTTCACCTTCACCACTAAGGCGAATACGGTTTCCTGTATCAACCCCAGCAGGGATTTTGACTGAGAGTGTCTTTTGCTTGCGCACAACACCCTGACCGTGACATGATACACATGGAGATTCAATTTTTTGACCTGTGCCAGAACAAGTTGGGCAGGGGCGCTGAACTGCAAAAAAGCCTTGCTGCATTTGTACTTGACCTACGCCACCACACGAAGCACAAGTTTTGACACTGGTGCCTGGTTTGGCGCCAGTTCCAGAGCAAGGCTCACAAGTTTCATTTTTAGGAATTCGAATTTTGACCGTTGTCCCTTTAGCCGCCTCTTTGAGGTTAATCTCTAAATCGTAGCGTAAATCAGAGCCACGGTTGTCAGCCTGTTGGTGGCCACCACCAAAAATATCACCAAATATGTCACCAAATCCACCACCACCAAAAGGGCTTTGTTGGCCACCACCTGAATTACCATCAACACCTGCATGACCAAATCGGTCATAGGCTTGACGTTTTTGTTCGTCAGATAAAATAGCATAAGCTTTTTGAATTTCTTTAAATTTCTCTTCAGCTGCTTCTTTGTTATCTGTATTACGATCTGGGTGATGTTTCATTGCTAAGCGCTTATAAGCTTTTTTAATTTGCTTGTTATCTGCGCTTTTGTCAACACCTAGAACATCGTAAAAATCTTTTTTTGACATGAGCTACCTTATGTAAAGTTAAAAAACCTTCTTCAAATTCTGAGATCTGAAGAAGGTTAGTAATTGATTTAAATCTTAAAGATTACTTGTCGTCTTTAACTTCTTCAAAATCTGCATCAACTACATCATCACCTGCATCGGCTGCTTCAGAAGCACCGCCATCTGCTGCACCAGCTTTAGCTTGTGCTTTTTCAGCTAATGGTTGAGCTTTCTGCGTTAATGCTTGTGACTTGCTATCAATTGCTTCTTTGTCGTCGCTTTTAATTGCTTTTTCAAGATCGGTAATTGCTGCTTCAATAGCTGTCTTTTCATCTTCAGAAACTTCTTCTTTAAGCTCTTCTAATGTTTTCTTAGTTGAATAAATCAAAGAGTCTGCCATGTTTTTAGAAGTGACTAGTTCTTGGAATTTCTTATCTTCATCAGCATTTGCTTCAGCATCTTTAATCATTTTTTCAACTTCTTCATCACTTAAACCACTAGAGGCCTTAATGGTGATTGATTGCTCTTTGCCTGTATTTTTATCTTTAGCAGAAACATTCAAAATACCATCAGAGTCAATATCTAAAGTGACTTCAATTTGCGGTGTTCCTTTAGGCGCTGAATCAATACCTTCTAGGTTGAATTGACCTAGTGACTTATTGGCACTGGCTATTTCACGCTCACCTTGTAAGACGTGAACTGTTACTGCTGATTGGTTATCTGCTGCTGTTGAGAAAGTTTGAGAAGCATTCGTAGGAATGGTTGTATTTTTCTCGATAAGCTTAGTCATTACACCACCCATTGTCTCAATACCTAAAGATAATGGGGTGACATCAAGTAACAATACATCTTTAACATCACCACCTAATACACCTGCCTGAATTGCAGCACCCATAGCAACTGCCTCATCAGGGTTAACATCTTTCTTAGGCTCTTTGCCAAAAAATTCTTTAACTTTTTCTCGTACTTTAGGCATTCTTGTTGAACCACCAACAATGATAACCTCATCAATGTCACTAGCCGTAAGCTTAGCATCATCTAGCGCGACTTGACATGGGTCAATCGAACGCTGAATAAGATCCGCTACTAATGATTCAAGCTTTGCACGTGTAATTTTGATGTTCATGTGCTTAGGACCAGAAGCATCAGCTGTCACGTAAGGTAGGTTAACTTCTGTTTGCTCAGAAGATGATAATTCGATTTTAGCTTTTTCTGCTGCTTCTTTTAAGCGCTGAAGTGCCATTGGGTCGTTCTTTAAGTTAACACCTTGTTCTTTGTCGAATTCTTCTACTAGGTATGAAATAATTCTTTGATCAAAGTCTTCACCACCCAAGAAAGTATCACCATTGGTTGATAATACTTCAAAGTGCTTCTCACCATCAACATCTTCCATTTCAATGATAGATACGTCAAATGTACCACCACCTAGATCGTAAACAGCAACTGTTTTGTCACCGACTAATTTGTCTAAACCGTAAGCTAATGCTGCCGCTGTTGGCTCGTTAATAATACGTTTAACGTTAAGACCAGCAATCTTGCCAGCATCTTTAGTCGCTTGACGTTGTGAATCGTTAAAGTATGCTGGAACAGTGATCACTGCTTCAGTAACAGTTTCACCTAAGTAGTCTTCAGCTGTTTTCTTCATCTTAGCAATAATTTTTGCTGAGATTTCAGGAGCAGCCATTTTTTTGCCTTTAACTTCAACCCAAGCATCGCCATTGTCTGCTTTAACAATTTTGTACGGAACAAGATCAATATCTTTTTGAACAGCCTCCTCATCGAAACGACGACCAATTAAACGCTTAATTGCATACAATGTATTTTCAGGGTTTGTGACCGCTTGACGCTTAGCGGATTGACCAACTAAAACTTCATCAGAATCTTTTGGAAAAGCAACAATGGACGGGGTTGTGCGATCGCCCTCTGAGTTTTCAATAATTTTAACCGTGCCACCATCCATAATGGCCACACATGAATTGGTTGTTCCTAAGTCAATACCTATAATTTTTGACATTTTTCTTACTCCTTGTAATTTGATATACACCCTATATAGGGATGAGTGTTTTTAATTCAAGCAGAAAAGGTTAAAAAAAATTAAAGACGTTCTTTTAGTAGGGTTTCGACCGAGATAGGGACAAAGTGGCTGATATCACCGCCAAGAGATAAAATCTCTCGAACCAGTGAAGAGGAGATGTTGGCATATTGCTCTGCTGGCGTCATAAACAGGGTTTCAATATTTGAATTTAGATGTTTATTCATGCCAGACAATTGGAATTCGTATTCAAAATCGCTTACAGCTCGCAATCCACGCAAAATCACTTGAGCATTTTGCTCTTCAGCAAAATCGACTAATAATGTATTAAAGCTTAATACTTTGACATTATTAATATCTTTTAAAATTTCGCTAGTTAAGCTGATGCGCTCATCAATACTTATGAAGGCTGTTTTTTTACTATTTTGAGTAATGCCAACAACAACCTCGTCAAATAGTTTGCTCGCACGCTTGATAAGATCAATGTGTCCATTGGTGATCGGATCAAATGAACCTGGATAAATAGCAATTTTTTTTGTCATAAGGTGTTTTAGTGGTTAATTGGATTCATAATACTTCAATTAAGCAGTAGTGTACTTGTCCTGAGCGTTTTTGTTTGTTGATTTTGATTTTTTGCGAAATTTCTTGATTTAAGAAATCATCAGTTATTTCAAATTCAGATTCTATATATATTTGACTGCCTAATGCTAAAAAACCACCTTTTGAAAGTCTTTTGAGTGCTTTTTCTAGTAGTTTTTGATGAAAAGGCGGATCAAGTAAGACGAAATCAAAGACTTGAGTGGTTTTATTGCTTAAAAAGTCCAAAGCATCGGTGTTAATAATTTGGATTTTGTCGGATCTTAGGTTTTTCCGATTTTTTTCTAAACTTTTAAAGGCACCTGAATCTTTTTCAATGCTGATAACTTTTCTAGCACCTCGAGAAAGCGCTTCAAAACCCAGTGCACCACTACCTGCGAACAAATCCAAAAAAACCTTATTACTGGACTTGAACTGAATCCAGTTGAATAAGGTTTCTCGAACTTTGTTAGGCGTGGGTCTTAGCCCTGGTGCATCTGGAAAGTTAAACTTTCTACCTCGATGCTCACCACCAATAATTTGAAAATTGTTGGTGGCTTGAATCAACGGCTAAGGCTTATATGCATCAAAAGATTCTTGAAGCTCTTTTTTTGCTTCAGCAGCATCACCCCAACCATCAATTTCAACCCACTTACCATCATCTAAATCTTTGTAGTAACGAAAGAAATGCTCGATTTGATCTTTAAGTGTTGCACCTACATCATTAATACCTTTGATATCATGATACGATTTACAAAGCTTATCAGTAGGCACAGCTAAAATTTTAGAATCTTTACCCGCTTCATCAGTCATACGAAGAACACCAATTGGGCGAGCTGTAATGACTGAATCATGAATGAGTGGATAAGGAGTAATTACTAATACGTCAGCTGGATCACCATCATCTGCTAATGTTTCTGGTACAAAACCGTAGTTACATGGGTAGAACATTGGCGTAGAAATAAAGCGATCAACAAACATAGCACCAGTTTCTTTATCGATTTCGTACTTTACCGGCGATGAATGTGCCGGGATTTCAATAATAACATTAATTTCATCAGGTAGATTTCCTGCTGATACGGGTTTAAGACTGTTTTGCATTTTCCAACTCCTCTTTTAAAATATGATAGCGCCAACCAGTAAAAAAGTTGACGGATTGATTGCTACGAATAAATTTAATCAATGTTTTATCATTAGCAATGATTGCTTCATCTAGATTATACTGAACTGCGATTTTTTTAATGAGTATTTGAAGTTCATTTTTTTGCTTATTTTCACTTTTACTAGGCGCCTGATGTGTATCAATTTGAATACGCTGTTGTGTGAGTTGCGCTTGTCGAGATAAAAATTCACTAAAAGTTGTTTTATCTTGGTCAGGCATTTTTGTTTTGTTAAGGCTGTAATTAATTAATTGATCATCACTCATAATCCATTTTCTAGGTTTATTGTTATCTATAGCTTGAGATTCTCGCCAAGCAGCTAAATGTGCAGCTTTCTGATGAATACTCTTTGGAAGGCGTGACAAGCCTTTAACTTTTTTCCATGCCTGGTCAAGATTTGGCAAGTATAAGTTAATATTTGATAATTCTAAGCCATCTGCCATTAGCCAGTCAAGCTTTTGCTCTTGGGTTAGCTGCTCAATCAATTGCGAGTAATTTTTAATCAAATAGCGCACGTCATCAAGCGCATATTCAATAGCTTCTTCAGGCAGAGGGCGCGTTGTCCAGTCAAGTCTTGTATAAGCCTTATCCAATAAAACGCCTTGTAAAATTTCAGTAAGATTTTGGTAAGATATCTGAGCTGGATGATTAAGGAAGTGAGCAGCGATTTGAGTATCAAATAGCTGGCTTGGAAGTCTTTTAGATAAATAGTATAAGGCTTCAATATCTTGACGGGCAGCGTGAACAATCCAAATGCTATCTTTTTGATAAAGCTTGTCAAAAAGCGGTTCAAGATTTTCAATGGCTAGAATGTCGATGCAATCAACAGCACTTTTTGTAGCTATTTGCACCAGACATAAAATAGGATAAAAAGTATCAATACGTTTAAATTCGGTATCAATTGCTAAATGCGTATCTGTCTTAATAGCGTTTAAAAAATTGGTTAATTGCTGTTGCGTTTGAATCATTGTTGTATTTTAGCAACAAGTAATGATACTGTCGGTTTATTTATGAGATAATTCTAAATAATTAGCTAACCATTTAAGAACAGTCAATGACTACTCGTCAACAAAAAAGCTTTATAAAGTCACCACCTGTCTGGTTTTGGGCAGCAGTCTTCTTAATTTCTATTTCAGGCACGTTTTACTTAGGCTTAAATCCGGAGTTGATTAGTAGCTGGTGGGCTTATTTAGTGACTTATAACATTGCATTAAGTGTGATAGCTGTTTATTATATTTATACAGATGTGAACCGATTAAAGCGTGATATAGGTAGCGATATTGTTGGCTCAAAATTTACTTGGTCATTTATTAAAATTGTTCCTATGCTGGTGATTGTGCCAGTTTTGTCGTTTTATATGTTTTCATTTCAGACTATTCAAAACAATGTGGCCGAATCTGAAAACGCCTTTGATAGTTTTAACAAAAAATTTATTCAACAAGTAGATGGCTTATATGAAGGCATAGACCAGGTTAGAGTTGAGCGCTATACCGAGCAAACTAAGCGAGTATTAACACTAATCACCTCATTTGGTAATTTTAGGAAAGATTCAGAAAATTATAAAATGAGTATGCAGGCATTTTTAGAAGGGTTGATTGACAAGGGTTGGGCGTGTCAAATCGCCTTATTGGACGATCAGGCAAATATCATTGCTAAAACGGATGATGTTTCTAATTGTTTGGCGATAGACGACCAGCCTTTACCTGCGACACAACCCGCTATGATTTTTGTAGATGCGGGTACGAACGTTGCTCAAGTTAAGATGTCCACTCGGTACTTAACCAGAACGCCAGAAAAAAACTTTTCTTCAGTTGATGTGGTTTATGCAACAGATCCTGGACTTTCAAACTTCTTATTGCAAGTTAGCTCTTTTACCAAGCGCACTAAGGGTATTAAATTAGACCTTAACACTTCAATCACTCAAAAGCGTTTTATGATTGATTTTTCTTCAACCGTTTTGTTAGCGGTATTGAGTGCATTAATGTTAGTTTTTCGTATGATAGAAAAACTAATGAAACCGCTTAATAAATTGTCTCTTGCCACTCGAGAAGTTGCTCAAGGTAACTATGGTGTTCGTATAGAGCAGAGCAAAGATACTGATGATGTGCACTTATTGATTAATCAGTTCAATATCATGTCAAGAAAAATTAAAACCTCTCAAGAGGGCTTGGACACACATAATCTTTATTTAGAAACCATTCTCAAATATTCTTATGGCGTTATTGCTTTAGACCAAAATAAAGATATTCGACTTATTAATCCAATTATTGGTGAAATGTTTAATATTCAAGATGAGCAATCTTTTATTGGCGGTAGTTGTTCAAAAATCAGTGATAAGTATCCAGAATTGGATTCCCTATTCACGTTAACGGCAGAAAAATTTAAAGCAAAAAACAGTGAATGGAATGAGAATCTTGAGTTAACTTCATTAGATCGTCATCTGCTTTTATCTTGCCAGGGTGCTATACTTGAAAGCCACGGTGAAACATTGGGCTATGTGATTATCATTAAAGATATTTCCAGACTTAATCGTGCGCAAAAGAAGGCAGCCTGGGGAGAGGTGGCAGTTCGTATGGCACACGAAATTAAGAATCCATTGACACCAATCTTGCTTTCAGCACAACGTTTGCGTAATCGATTTATGGAGTCATTAGAGGGTCGAGATTTAGAGATAATTGATAAAACCACTAACACTATTATTGACCAAGTAAAATCTATGGATCTTATGGTTAGTGCTTTTGCTGACTATGCCAACACGCCTAAAATCGAACGTAAGTTAAGCCATCTAAATGAGATTATTAATCAATCCATTTCTTTATATGATTCGCAAGAAGGTTTAGAGATCGTTTTTGATTTAACAGACGATATTCCGCCATTGTTATTAGACGCAGTTAGTCTTTCCAGGGTGTTAATTAATTTGATTAAAAACTCAGTAGAGTCATCTCTTGATAAGCAAACTCTAGTGAAGATTTCCACTCAGTATTTACCTAAGAAGCATTTAGTTCGCCTGAGCGTAACAGATAATGGCGAAGGTTTTAATGAAGAGGTATTAGACCGTGTCTTTGAGCCTTATGTCACAACAAAAGTTAAAGGTAGTGGACTGGGAATGGCCATAGTGCAAAATATTATTGAGCAGCATGATGGACGAATATTTGCCGCCAATGTGAAGCCACATGGTGCTAAGATTACTATTGAATTTGATTACCAAGTATAAAAAAAGGACGGTGCAATGAACGAGAAAAACATTATCGGAAAAATTCTTATTATTGATGACGAAAGTATTAATGCAGAAACAATTATGGACACCTTAGAAGATGTCAATTATCAAGTAAGTTTGGCAGCTAACGCTCAAGAGGCTAAAGCTCTTATTGAGGATCAATCTTTTGACTTGGTTATGATGGATGTTTGGATGCCGGGCCAGGATGGTATGTCATTGCTTGAAGAATGGATTAACGCAGATTTTTCAACCCCAATTGTTATGATGTCCGGCCATGCGGAGCACAATGATGTGGTGAAAGCCATTAAACTCGGTGCAGTTGATTTTTTGAAAAAACCCTTGCACGATATCTTGCCATTTGTGCGTAGAATTTTGTCAGAACAAGTTTTCAAAAATAATAACAATGCTAGTAAAAATAGTATTACAGGTATTGATTTTGATGCGCCTTTGAAAGTAGCGAGAAATATTTTTGAAAAAGAATATTTTAATCATCATTTAGAAGAAAATAATTACAATATTGCAACAGTTGCCACCTTGGCAGGATTGGAGCGAACAACGCTATACCGAAAACTAAGAGATCTAGGAATCGATAAAAATAAGGCTTAATCATGAAAATTTTAATTTTAGGTGCTGGACAAGTTGGCGCAACATTGGCTCGATATTTAAGTGAAGATAGTGATAACGATATTACTATTATTGATAAAGCTGAAAGCAACTTGCTTGATCTCCAACGTCATCTAGATATTAAAACTATTTGTGGCCAGGCCTCCTATCCAAACATCCTTGAAGAGGCTGATATTCATAATATGGATATGGTTATTGCTGTAACCAAATCTGATGAAGATAATATGCTTGCTTGTCAAATGGCACATACACTTTACCGGGTTAATAAAAAAATTGCCCGTATACGTACTGCTGAATACCTCCATCGAAAAGAGTTATTTTCCGATGAAGCTATCCCTATTGACTTTGTGATTACGCCTGAAATCTTGGTGACTAACTACATTAAGCGAGTCGTAGAAGAGCCAGGATCTGAGCAAGTATTTGAATTTGAAAATGGATTGGTGCAATTGGTTGAAACTAGGGCTTATGCTGGCACTCCTATTGTTGGCCATCCTATTAAGGAATTACATAAACATTTGCCTAAAATACGCATGCGTATTGTGAGCTTGTATCGCAATGGTCGAGCAATTCCAGCTTATGGAGATACGGTTATCAAAGATGGCGATCGTGTTTATTTCGTTACTAAAAAAAGTAGCGTCTCTAAAGTGCTTAAAGAATTTAGACGAGTAGACAAGGCCTATAAAAATATTATTATTGCAGGTGGTGGACGTATTGGTCTTAATTTAGCCAAGCATTTAGAGGCAAATCACCGTGTCCGTATTATCGAAATGGACCAAGATCGCGTTAAAGAAATTGCCGATGAATTAGACGATGTATTGGTGCTTCGTGGCAATGCTTCTGATGAGGAATTGTTATTGGAAGAAGGCATCGAAAACACAGATTTATTCTTGGCCCTTACTGACTCTGATGAGATTAATGTTATCGTTTCTATTTTGGCAAAGCGTCTTGGCGCACATAAGACAATTGCTCTTGTTAAGCGTAACGTTTATGAAGATTTAGCGGAGCAGAGTGAAGATGTAGATATGGTTATCTCGCCTGACCAAATTACCACAAGTGGTATCCTCGCGCATATTCGTAAAGGAGACACAATGATGGTTCATTCCTTGCGCCAAGGTAAGTCTGAGGCAATTGAGGTGATTGTTCATGGAGATAAAAATCATTCGGATGTAGTGGGCAAAACCATTGGTGAGATTAAACTCCCAGATGGTGTTGTCGTGGGTTCTATCGTGCGCAACAATGAAGTTATTATGGGCTCAAGAAAGGTAGTGATTGAAGAAGATGACCATGTGCTTTTGGTATTAACAGATGTGAACAAAATTCACGAAGTTGAAAAGCTGTTTGCAGGCTATTTTGACTAAACTGGGATAAATTATGCAATTTAGTATTGTTTTTAAAACTATTGGCTTATTGCTAATGGTCTTTAGCTTAACTCAACTACCTCCGGTTGTTGTAGATTTTATTTATCAACAGAATGAGGCTTCGTCATTTTTAATAGCATTTGCACTAACGCTAAGCAGTGGATTATTACTTTATTTGCCTTTTAGAAAATCCACTAAAGATTTTAGAATTCGCGAAGGTGTTTTAGTTGTAGTGAGCTTTTGGTTTGTTTTGTCACTATTTGCGACCATTCCTTTTTTATTGTCAGAGTCTTTACACGTGACTTTCTCAGATGCATTTTTTGAGTCAATGTCAGGTTTAACAACAACAGGTGCGACTGTTTTATCAGGCCTTGATGATTTACCAAGAGCTATTTTGTATTACCGTCAACAGCTGCAATGGCTTGGTGGCATGGGTATTATCGTTTTGGCAGTGGCTATTTTGCCTATGCTGGGTGTTGGTGGTATGGAGCTGTATCATGCTGAGTCTAGTGGCATTTCTAAAGATAGGTTAACCCCAAAACTCACGCAGACTGCTAAAGCATTGTGGAAAATTTACTTAAGCCTTACACTTGCTTGTGCATTGGCTTATTATTGGGCGGGCATGAGTGTGTTTGATGCTATCGGGCATAGCTATACCACTGTTGCTATTGGTGGCTTTTCTACTCATGATTTATCTATTGGATACTTTGACTCTATCGCTATTGAATCAGTAGCCATTATGTTTATGTTTTTAGCTGGTATTAATTTTTCCCTACATTTCTTTGTTTGGCGAAAGAAGGATATTTTAGAATTTTTCAAGGATTCTGAATTTAAAGCCTATGTCTTGGTATTGAGCGTCTTAAGCTTGATAATCTCAATCGAATTATGGAATGAGGGTTATTATAAAACAGCAGAAGATGCGCTTAGATATGGTATTTTTCAAAGTATTTCGATGGCAACTACTACTGGATTTGCATCTACTAATTTTTCATTATGGCCATTTATGCTGCCAGTACTACTCATTTTTGCCAGTTTTATAGGTGCTTGCGCCGGGTCAACAGGCGGCGGTATTAAAATGGTTAGAGTGTTGCTAATGTTTAAGTTGGCCATGAAAGAAATTAAGAAATTTATTCATCCTAATGCACAAATTAATATCAAGCTAAATCAGCGAAGTGTTGCTGAAAGTACCTTGGTTTCAGTATGGGGATTCTTTTCACTTTTTGTCATTGCTTTTGTTTTCATTCTAGTAGCACTCATGTTTGCCGGTATGGACCAAGTTAGTGCTTTCTCAGCAGCCGCTGCAAGTATTAATAACCTTGGCCCAGGTTTGGGAAGTGTGGCAGAAAATTACGGCTCTATTAGTGAGAGTGCAAAGTGGATTTTGAGTTTTTCAATGTTATTAGGCCGTCTGGAAATCTTGACATTAATGGCTTTATTACATAAAGCTTTTTGGCGCTTTTAAGATTCGATAACGATGTTATAGTTTGGTAGGGCAGCTAACAGTTGCTTGCCATAGAATTTACTCACTAAACGATTATCAAAAATAGTGATTTTTCCCGTGTCAGTTTCAGTGCGAATTAATCGCCCGCAGGCTTGTATCAGTCTTAGTGATGCGTCAGGCAAAGAAATCTCCATGAAAGGATTTCTATTTTGAGATTGTAAATAGTCAGATAAGGTTTTATCGATTGGCGAAGTAGGCACACTAAATCGCAATTTAACAATCACCACGTGGGTTAAATTATCCCCTTTAAGGTCAACACCTTCAGCAAAGCTATCTAGTCCAAAAATTACACTGCCTTTGTTATTTTTTCGCAGATTAGTATGCTTTTCTAGGATGGTTTTTTTTGGGTATTCGCCTTGAATGAAAAGACTACAATCGAGTTTTTTCTCAATCATATCGGCCACCATTTGCATTTGCTTATTAGAAGCAAATAAAACCAAGGTGCCTTGCTGTGTATCAATGCGCTTGAGAAGTTGGCTGGCGACCTCTTTAGTATGATCAAATACTTGGGTAGGGTTAGCTTTAAATTTAGCAACAATAAAGTCAACTTGGTCAAATACAAAAGGAGAGGGTAGGCGTAAATACTGATTCTCAGATTTTTTAAGACCCAGCTGCTTGTTGAGTCGATCAAAACTGCCTAACGATGATAAAGTTGCAGATGTAAGGATTGCGCCAGAGGCTTTTGACCAAATAAGTGCATCTAAATTATCTGAAACATCTGTCTGCGCACTAAATAAGCTATAGTTAATTTTTTTGTTAGCCAATGTATTTTTTTCAATCCATCTAGAGTGAGGAGATTGGGAGTTATCATCACTTTTTAAGAAAGAAGACAGTAATTCTACAATGCCTGAAAGGTGCTGTTCACACTCACCACTAGCGGTATTGATCGGGTCACTAATACTTTTATCTAGGACTTTTATTTTTAGATAATCAGACCAAGATTCTCTTAATGTAGAAAACTTATTTTGTATATTGCCAATGACAATAAATAGGTTTTTAGCAATATCTTTAATGGGCTGATCAACCACACCTTTATCAAATAAATAAACCTCCTCATCAAAGTCCAGTGTCTTGAGTATTGTTGTTAAATCAGATAAATAATCATCCACCTGTTTAATATTGACATCTGTGGAATCTTGCTGGGTAATTTTACAAATTTGATCACTAACGCCTTTGGCTTGGCGAATACTGGTTTTAATAAATTCAGTACCGGTACTTAAAGAAAAATGAGACAAAGCTTTGGCGCTCAAATGGTGTGCTTCATCAAAAATAAAAATAGATTCATCAACATCGGGCAATACCGTGTTTCCTGTTGCTAAATCTGCTAATACCAAATCATGGTTGGCAATGATTACATCTGCCTTGGTGATTTGCTTACGAGCCTTGAAAAAAGCGCAATCTTGATAAAACTCACAACTTTTTGCAGTACAAGTAAAACGATTACAATTAATTTTTTGCCAAATACTATGATCAGGTGCACGCATTAGGTCGTCAATTTCACCGTTCCATTTTTTGGTAGAATAATCCTCTAAAAGCTCACCCATTTCTTCTAACTGATATTTACCAGGAGGCTCATCAAACAATAAGTCTGAATCAAACAGTGTACTGTCTGCTGACTTTTCTTCGCACAGATTAATTAAATTTCGAATGCAAACATAACGAGATCTTCCCTTAGCTAAGGCATACTCAAAATCAACTTGACAATATTTTTGAGCCTCAGGGATATCCTTTAATAAAAGCTGCTCTTGTAGGGCAACATTCGCACTAGATACAATTAATTTCTTTTTATTGGCTTTGGCAATGGGGATACTACTAAGAAGATAGGCAAAAGTTTTCCCTGTTCCTGTGGGCGCTTCCACACATAAAATTTTGTTAGAATCTTTATAGTCTCCACATAAAGTTTTAGAGATTTCAGCAATCATTTTGTTTTGTGAAGGGCGCACGTTAAAATCCGACATATCAGACTTTAGCTTAATAAATGAGTCTCGAATTTGAGCTTTAAGCTCGTCAGATAACACTATGACTTACGTGCTAAAGATAAATCACACAATAGAATTAATGCATCTTTGTAAGGCGATTGATCAATACTGTCTAATGAAGTTTTAGCTAAATCTGCAGATTTTTTTGCTTGCTTGCGAGTGTACTCAAATGCATCAACTGATTGTAATATTTGTACTACCTTAGTAATCTTGGTGTTATCAGCATTGTTAATTGCATCTTCTAGCAGTTGCTTGTCCGCACCTGATGTATTTGCCAAAGCGTAGATCATTGGGAGTGTGGTTTTTCCTTCGCTTAAGTCATCACCCACTTCTTTACCCATGGTGTCACTGTCTGATTCATAGTCTAGGACGTCATCAATGATTTGAAAAGCATTACCCAAATGTAGGCCATAATCTTTTAAAGCTTGTTCTTGAGTGTTGTTAACCTTTGAAAGAATGCCACCAATTTGTGTTGCTGCTTGGAAAAGTATCGCAGTTTTACGTTCGATTACTTGATAGTATTCATCTTGCGTTAGAGTCGAATTTTTACAATTGAGTAATTGTAACACCTCACCCTGGGCAATTTCATTAGTGGCTTTAGATAAAATTTGCATGATTTTCATTGAACCTGGCTCAACCATCATCTCAAAGGATCTTGAATATAAAAAATCTCCCACCAAAACACTGGCAGCATTTCCCCAAACTTCATTAGCGGTATTCTTTCCACGCCGCGTTGATGATTCATCGACAATATCATCGTGTAATAAAGTGGCAGTGTGGATAAGCTCGATCACTACCGCCATTAAACGATGGTGCTCACCTTGATAGTGAGTGGCGCGTGCACATAATAATAGCAATAATGGGCGTAGACGCTTACCACCAGCACTAATGATATAGCTACTGACCTGATTAATCAGGGCAACATTAGAGCTTAAGCGAGAATGCAATAAAGCATCTGTTTGCGCTAAATCATCTTTTAGTAGTGTCTGGATATCATCAAAATCTTTCATCCGACTATTTTAATCCATTTGCCAGTAAATATACTTCTTTAGATCGTGATCTTGACGCTTTAGGTTTGCGAATAATAACTTTGTTAAAAGCTACCCTACAAGATTTAACATACTCATCAAATCCAGCACCTTGAAACACTTTGATAAAAAAAGCGCCGTTTGGCGTTATCGTTTTAATAGCCATATCAAGTGCGAGTTCGCATAAATACATGGATTTAGGAATATCAACTGAGAGCTGTCCACTCATATTAGGCGCCATATCACTCAGAACAACGTCAACTTTTTTACCGGCTGTTAATGCTAAAAGTTCTTCATAAACTGAATTTTGGGTAAAGTCACCACAGAGAAAATCAACGCCATCAATGGGGTCAATATCTAGGATGTCACTTGCGATTACTTGCCCGCTATTACCAACCATGCTGATAGCCACTTGACTCCAACTGCCTGGAGCGGCGCCCAAATCAAGAACCCGATCACCAGGTTTGATAAACTTGTCTTTAGCAACTGCTTCAGTTAGTTTGTAGACGGCTCGAGATCGATAACCTTCTTTTTGAGCTTTTTTGACATATTCGTCACTCAAATGTTCGCTCATCCAGCGACCCGAAGAACTTTTTTTACCCATAAGTCTTAAGTGATTGATTCACATTAATAAATGATAATATTATAAGAGAGTTAGGGGATAATAGTGTCTTTTTCGAATCATCCTTAAACGCATGAATACTAAACTTAGAAATATTGCCATTATTGCTCACGTTGACCACGGTAAAACGACACTGGTTGATAAACTATTGGAGCAATCAGAAACTTTCGAGGAGCGTTTTGAGTCAACAGACCGTATGATGGACTCAAACGATCTTGAAAAAGAGCGTGGCATTACTATTTCTTCTAAGAATACAGCGATTAAGTGGAAAGATTACCATATTAATATCGTAGACACCCCAGGACACGCCGATTTTGGTGGTGAAGTTGAGCGTGTACTATCTATGGTAGATTCAGTATTACTATTAGTGGATGCACAAGAGGGTCCAATGCCTCAAACGCGTTTTGTGACTAAAAAAGCATTTGACCAAGGCCTTAATCCAATTGTTGTTATTAACAAGATTGATAAAGATGCAGCTCGCCCTGACTGGGTAATTGACCAAGTATTTGAATTATTCGACCAACTAGGTGCAACTGATGAGCAACTAGATTTCCCTATTATTTATGCTTCAAGTATTAATGGTTATGCATCATTAAAAGATGACGTGCGTGAAGGCGATATGCTTCCAATGTTTGAAACTATTGTTGAAAAAGTAGCTGCACCAGAAGTCGATGTCAATGCACCATTGCAAATGCAAATTTCAGCACTAGATTATTCATCATTCGTTGGTGCAATTGGCATTGGCCGTATTACTCGTGGTACTATTAAAAAGAACCAGCAAGTCGTTGTTGTGGGCCCAGATGGCGTTCAGAGAAAAGCTAAAATTGCTAATTTACAAGGATTCCTAGGTTTAGAAAAGATTGATGTTGGCACTTCTGAAGCAGGTAATATTGTTTGTATTACAGGTATTGAAGGTCTTTCAATTTCAGATACTATTTGTGATCCAGAAACTATTGAAGCGTTGCCACCACTAAGTGTTGATGAGCCAACTGTATCGATGGCCTTTAGAGTTAACGATTCGCCATTTGCTGGTCAAGATGGAAAGTACATCACTTCAAGAAATATTCGCGACCGCCTAGATAAAGAGCTTATCTATAACGTTGCATTGCGTGTGGAAGACACCCCAGATCCGTCAGAATTCTTAGTATCTGGTCGTGGTGAATTACATTTATCAATACTTATTGAAACCATGCGTCGTGAAGGTTTTGAGTTAGCTGTTGGTCGTCCCCAAGTTATTTTAAGAGAGATTGATGGTGTTATTTGTGAACCATTTGAAGACTTAAGCGTTGATGTTGAATCACAACACCAAGGTACAGTCATGGAAAAATTAGGCGAGCGTAAAGGTGAACTAACCAATATGCAACCTGATGGCAATGGCCGTGTTAAGCTTGACTTTAATATTCCTGCACGTGGCTTGATTGGCTTTAGAACAGAATTCTTAACAGCGACAACTGGCTCAGGCTTGATGAACTCTACTTTTGATGCGTACAAGCCTCAAAAGCCAGGCAACATTGGTCAGCGTGCAAACGGCTCACTAATTTCAATGAACCAAGGTAAGGCAGTTGCTTATGCAATTTTCAATTTACAGAAAAGTGGTAAGTTCTTTGTAGAGCATAACACTGAAGTCTACGAAGGTATGGTTGTAGGCATTCATGCACGTGATAAAGATCTTGTTATCAATGTCATGAAAGGTAAGCAGCTAACTAACGTTCGTGCCTCTGGTACAGATGAAGCGGTTTCACTAACAACAGCAATCAAGCTAGATCTTGAGCAAGCATTAGAATTTATTGATGATGATGAGTTGGTAGAAGTAACACCAAATGCTACTCGTATTCGTAAGCGTAAACTTAAAGAAGTAGATCGTAAGCGTTCACGCGGAAAGTA
>CALBNC010000049.1 GCA_937896195.1 uncultured Gammaproteobacteria bacterium | reverse complement strand
TGAATAATATTAATAATAATAATAAACCAAAATTCCAAATAATTGATATAGCCATGGATGTGGTTGCGACGTCGGAGCTAGACGGAGACCCACTATTTGGTAACGGCTTAGAATCTCAATTCGAACAGAAAGTGGATGATGTGTTATCTGGTTTAAAGGTTAACCATGTAGGCATCATTAATAACTATTGGTATCAGATACAGCCCATTATCATTGGCAGTTTAATAGAGGGAGTTGTAGTTGTTGTACAGAAGTTAGACGTAGATTCATGGTTTCAAAGTGAAATAGCTCAATATTCAGGATTATGGGAGATATCTTATCATGATCATGATCATGATGCAGAGGGAGCATTTGACACTACAGTATCTGTTTCAACTAATGAATTGGATAAAACAACCATTTTTACCGAGCATTTGGATAAGTCCCACCTTGCTGTCGCTGCGACTATAGATAATAACGTTCTATACTTAGGTGCAGAAGCTATATTTAAGAAATTATTGCTCACATTTGTTTTGCCAATAAGTATTGCATTCTTAGTGCTTTTTTGGGTTGGCCGTAAAAAATTGTTAAAACTATACACAGTACTTGATCAGGCAAGAAAAAAGTCCGATGAAGCCAGTACAGTCAAATCAGATTTTTTAGCCACAATGAGTCATGAAATTCGTACACCAATGAACGGAATTCTTGGCATGAACGAGCTGTTAATGAATACTGAATTAACAAGTGTACAAAATAGGTATGTCCAAACAAGTTTAACTTCAGGCCAAAAATTACTACATATCATTAATGACATTCTTGACTTCTCAAAGATAGAGGCAGGACAGATAAAAATACTTGAAGAGCCTTTCAATTTAAGATTAATGGTTGAAGATATAATTGAGTTGTTGAGTATAAAAACAACAGAAAAAACGCTTGAGATGGCACTCATTTTTCCCCCGAATATAAATCAATACGTGGTGGGAGATCAGGGGAAGATTCATCAAATAATCACCAACCTATTGGGTAATGCAATAAAATTCACCCACAATGGAATGATTGAAATAGAGTTTTCAGTCACCAATAAACAGGACTTTAATTTAAAAAACGAAAAACCTAAAAACCATGAACTCTTTACAGGAGAGCCAAATGATTCAGATAAAGAGTCTCAGCAGAAAATCAATGAGCAACTTATAACGATCTCTGTAAAGGATAGCGGCATAGGAATAGAAAAAGAAAAACTTACAACTGTTTTTGATCAATTTACCCAGGCAGATACCACAACAACACGAAAATTTGGCGGCACTGGACTTGGCCTATCAATTAGTAAGCGGATGACTGAAGTGTTGGGTGGTCAAATGAAGGTGGTGAGCGAATATGGCAGTGGAACGACCTTTAGCTTTTTCCTCCCACTTAAAATCGATGATCTAGCAAACGCTAATTCTTCACCCCCAATAACACTTAAAGGTGCGAGAGTGCTGTACATAGATTCGTATGCCACGAATAGGCTAATTGCAAAACAGTACATCGAATTCCATGGCGGTCTATGTGATGGAGTATCAAGTGTTTTTGAGGCTAAAGAAAAAATACTTGAACTCAAATCTCAAAAAAACGATCATTACTATGATGTTGCTTGTTTGGGGTCTTATATTTCTAAAGAAAGTATGAGACTAAATGTAGCTAAAATAAGAGAACACGCGTCAAACCTAAAGGTCATTAGAGTTTCAAAACAATTTTTCAGTACCGATGGATTTATTAAAGATGGCTTCAACGCTGTAGTTCTATCTCCAATCAAAATGTATGAATTGATAAAAATTCTTCAATGCGTGCTTTTAGAAAAAACGGAAAAATTTATTGAATATAATTTTAATAATAAAGATGATGCTCTCGCAACAAAAACGATCTCGGTATTGTTGGTTGAAGACAACGCTATCAATCTTGAATTTGCAAAGGTTAGCTTGCAGAATCTCAACTGTAAAGTCCATACTGCAGAAAATGGAATCATTGCACTTGAAATACTCAAAGAAAGGCCTAAAGAATTTCAGGTCATTTATATGGACTTACAAATGCCCGTTATGGACGGTTTGGAGTGTTCAGAAAAAATTAATTACTTATTTGAAGAAGGCATAGTTAAGGTCGCCCCAATCATTGCACTCACTGCAGAAACAAAAGAGGAGTCTCAAGATCGTTGTTTTGATGCTGGTATGTCTGATATCTTGACAAAGCCTCTAGAATCTAAGGACTTACTCAATTCCCTTAAAAAATGGGTTCCAACTGCATTTTCGGACACCAGTCTTCATAATAAGAAGATTTTACTGGTTGAGGATAACGAGGTAAATTTGGAGTTTATGTTGGCATTGTTGGAAAATTTGGGTTGCATAGTTAAGATCGCCATTAACGGAGAGAAGGCTGTTGAAATATTTAAAGAAAATACCTTCGACGCGGTCTTAATGGATATTCAAATGCCAGTTATGAATGGCGTTGATGCTACCCAGAAAATTAGAGAGTATGAGCTTCACAATGAGCTTACTAGGACTTTTATTTGCGCTGTCACTGCCAACGCTTTGAAGCAAGAGCAGGTTAGTTATTTGGCTGCTGGAATTGATGATATCCTTATAAAGCCAGTAAACTCTACTTCAATTGAGACTACCCTCTTGAAATGGACTTCACAAAAAAGTGACAAAGATAATTCAGCTAAAACCCTCAATTTCTCTAGTGCAATTGATTCTCCTACATTCAATGCTTTTGTTGAAATGCTCGGGGATAGCGCCAAAAAGGTTGTTAACAGCTTCAGCTCCAGTCTGGATGAATCTTTGAGTGATTTACAACTAGCTATAGACGGTGATGACTTTGTTTCTGTTCAGTCAATAGCGCATAAATATAAGTCATCCACTGCACAAATTGGCGCTATAGGTGCAGCTGATTTTTTCCAAAGACTAGACCATCTGTCTAAGGATGCTGGGAACAAAGAGCTCATGATTGAGACACTTGAGCTTCTATTTAAAGAAAAGAAACGTATCGTAGCCTATCTCCAGATGCACAATATATAGCTATATAATGTGAGTTACACCTTGGTTACCTAACTAAATTTTAAAAATTAACTATAACTAATAACCATTATGAATCTAGAAAAAATATTGCTTGTTGATGATGATGAATTGATGTCTGAATTCACTGTTATGACATTAATGTCTATTGGCAGTTTTCAGGTAAAGTACTGCAACTCTGGAAGGTGTGCCCTTGATAGCGTGGTAGAATTTATGCCTGATCTAATTCTTCTTGACGTCATGATGCCTGAGATGGATGGCGTTGAAACTTTTAATGAACTAAAGAAAAATGCTTCAATGGCGAGCTTTCCTATTGTTTTTTTGACCGGTAAAAATACCAAAGAAGCTATCAAAAAGTACACCGATATGGGTGCGATTGGTGTCATCAGTAAGCCATTCAACCCGCAAGTATTATGCACCACATTGCTTACCCTTTGGAATGATCAGTGAGTATATCCAGCAGAGATGCGGATGATTATCTAGAGGTTATCAGACATAAATTTGTAATTAAGATAAAAGATAATCTTGGACTATTCAATGCCTTCCTTTCCAATATACAGACTAATAATGCCAGCACTGAGGATTACGTAGGAGTTAGATTCATAATTCATCAAATCGCAGGAACTGCCCTGACCTTTGGCTTTCCAGGTATTAGTGAAAATGCCTCACTGGTAGAGAAGTATCTTGATGAAATTGTGGATAAAAAGCCATCCAAAAATTCCAAAAATGAGCTTAACTCCTCATTCTCAGAATTATTAGAGAATTTAAAGAAACTAGTGTCAGAGCGAAATATTCATCAACCTCCAATTGAGCTTGTCGAGAAAGTAACAAATGGCGAAGATGTACATTTTAATTTTACTATTGTAATAGCAGATGACGATGAACTTGTTTGTGACCTGATAAAGAAGAATTTAGAGAACGATTCAATCAATTGTATTTCTGTTTATGAAGGCAAAAAGGCGCTCAGTGTTATAAAAAATACCTTACCTGATTTGGTGATATTGGATGTCAATCTTCCAGGCATGGGCGGCTTTGAAATATTAAAGGAATTACAGCTAGAGGCAAAATTTAAAAGCATTCCAGTCGTTATGCTGACAAAGAGGAGCGATGATAATAGCATTATTGAGGGAATCAATGATGGGGCCATTGACTATATCACCAAGCCATTCGAGGTTGAAAATTTATCTAGTATGATTCGAGAACTCTTAGAGCAATGCAGTACCAAAATTTTGCTTGTTGATGATGATTCAACTGTACGAGAACTGTTAACATTGTTTTTTCAAAAGATGGGCTTTAGCGTTAGTTCTGTTAGTAATGGTAAGCTTGCCCTAGATTTTTGTAGAGTTAACAAAACAGATTTGATAATTCTTGATCAAATAATGCCGGAGATGGATGGCCTTAGCGCTATGAAAAAGATCCATCAAGAAGTGAGTGTAGATATCGCAGTAATATTCTTGACATATCAATCACAAATCCAAAGCATAGTTGACGCTTTTAATTCTGGTTCCAGCGACTACATAACAAAACCATTTCACCTAGATGAGCTTAAGGCAAGGGTTTTAAGCGTATTGAGGGCTAGAAGAAAATCTAACAATCAGCAGGAATTGGCTAAAGAACGATGATCGATCAACTTTTTGGTCAAGAGGTGCAGGGATTAATTATTAATGTTATTTGGATTCTTCTAGCACTCTCGAGTACAGTTCTGGCTATACTTATTTTTCGTAAGGAGCTAGGTCTCCGTAGAAAATCTATATTTGAACAGAGATCAAAGGTGCTAGAGAGGGCTCTGCTCATTCATATCTCTGGTTCGCTCAAGGAGCTCAAACAGACCTTCATAGTGCATAGTTCAGATGTTGACGTATTGACTAAAATTTTACCCAAAATACTCTGGCTATTAAAGGATACTAGCAAGAATAGTATTTCTGATTTTATTAACACTTTAGGCTTAAAAAGTATTATCAGAAGTAATGTCAACTCAATCAGACTGAAAACCAGTCTTAGCGCTATTGAAATACTAGGTTATCTGCCAACTGAGCGTAAACATTTAGAAATACTCCACACACTTATAAGAAAAAATCAGAACCCCATTGTTGTTTATCGAGCGGCAAAATCTTTGTCACAATTACACAGTGCTGAGAGCCTGCCCGTAATAATTAAATATTTCCATAAACTGGAGTTTTGTTCTACCCCATATTTAGCTAATATATTGTCAGGATTTGGCACTAGAGCTTACCCCTCTCTACGAACAATAATAAACTCTGTTGACTCTAGTATCAATTTAAAAATTGCCTCGGTTAGAGTTCTTGGTTCTGACGGGGGTCTTAATATTAAAAATCATGAGCTTATACTATCTCAGTGTTCTAACGCCAACGAGAAGATGGTAATCGAAGCTTACAGATCACTATCAACTTTAAACCGAATTATAACCAGTGATATTATCAAGACTGGCTCCATGCACCCACTCTGGGAGGTGAGACTTTACACTGCAGATTGCGCTAGGCATTGCCAGAAAATCCCGATAGATGAACTGAATGAGCTTATAGCTGACGAGAAATGGCTAGTAGGTTTGCATGCTGCAAGGGCTATCATGTCGTTCGGCCAGACAGGCAAAAGGATTCTTGAGGTAATCTCAAGAAAAACCACACTCGCAGCAACAAGAGCCTCTTCAGTTCTTAATGAGTTTGAGGCTATGAGTGATGGATGAATCGTTATATGAAATAGTTGAATGGATTGGAAAACATGGACAAGAGTTTATGTATTTTTCATACATAGTGATTATTCCAAGTATGTTTCAGAATTTAATATACCTGATCGCGATACCGTTAGCAATAATGGAAGTGAAGGCAAAGTTTATACCCGACAAACTCACACAAACACACTGGTTAAGGAGTTCGGATATTACAATGCCGGTTTCCATATTTATGCCCGCATACAATGAATCTTTAATCATCATACAGACGGTTAAAAAGGCACTGACTATTGATTATCCAGAGTATGAGCTTATAGTAATAAATGATGGCTCTAGTGATGATTCTCTTGAAAAATTAATTTCAGAATTCGAACTAAGGCCAGTTTTTGCAAAACCAGAATATCTTGTTCCTTGTGAAAAAATTATTCAGATATACAAGTCAAGAATATATAAAAACCTAGTAGTTATCGATAAAGAAAATGGTAACAGCAAGGCTGACTCACTAAATGCCGCTATCAATATTGCGAAGTATTCAATATTTTGTACTGTGGATGCTGACTCTGTAATGGAGCAGAGTGCTCTGATGAAGACTATACAGCCCTTCATTGAAAATGACGAAGTTATAGCAAGTGGGGGAACAATAAGATTATTGAATGGCTGCATAGTGGAAGAAGGGAAGGTTGTTAGCGAAAACACCCCAGACAAATTGATTGCAATATTTCAAATGCTTGAATATATGAGAGCATTCATTGTGGGAAGAATGTCATTTAGCCGTGGAGGATTTCTTACCATCATTTCTGGCGCTTTCGCAATACTCAGGAGAGATATAGTGATTGAGGTTGGGGGCTTTAATAAGAACTCTATTGGTGAGGATTATGATTTAATTCTTTCTATGCATCGATATATGATGGAAAACAACCGACCTTACCAGGTCACGTTCCTGTCAGAGCCGGTATGCTGGACCCAAGTACCTGAAAAAATTACCGATCTTAGTAAGCAAAGAGTTAGGTGGCAACAGGGAGCCTTGGAAGGATTCTTTAACAATACGGACATGCTATTTAGGCCAAAATATGGACGAATAGGATGTTTGGCACTACCAATATCTTTGGTGATTGACTTGATAGTGCCGATTACTGAGTTGATTGGGTATATATTACTACCAGTACTATTCTATCTAGAAATAATACCTAGCGTAACACTGTTTTTGTATATAGCAGTTTTTATGGTGTTCGGAACCTTTCTGAGCATAATCGCATTAATATTGGAGGAGTTGACATCTGATAAAATAGCAGACTCAAAGTCAATCATAAAGCTAGTATTAATTGCAATTATTGAGAACTTTGGCTTCCGCCAACTTAATGGTTACTGGAGGCTCAAGGGTTGGTACTATTTCCTTAGAAGTAAGAACGAATGGAACAAGCTTGAGCGTAGCAATGTTAATTAGCGCTTAACCGTATATAATATTTGAGGATAACGCAGTAATGGAGCACTTCTTTAGAAGCCTCAAGACTGAGAGATTAAGCCATCAAAGCTTTGCAAATCATTACGAAGTGGTGCAAAATGTAGAAAGTTATATCTACTTTTGTAACTACAAAATAATTGGAAAAAGTGTCTTGAAATGTGTCCAATTTTAACAAGTAACTACAGTTTGTCGGGCCACCACAATAGCGTATAAATTATGAAAAAACTTTTATTTATCTTACTATCCTTCCCTTTTTTTGTATGTGCAAAAGAGTTAAACACCTCAAAAACTATCATACTAAAAACTGAAAAAGCTTCACTATCAAATAATTATGATTCGCAAAGTAGTAATTCTGTTGAGTTTTTTTTGAAGCGTTCAGATGATTTCATGGGTGGAATAAAAGGTGAGAAAATTTCACGATATGGTCTTAATGATAGTCGCATTGAAGGTTCTTTTATTGCGCCCATCTCTAAAGAGTTACAAGGAACTATTTCATATACTAAGGCAGACAAAGGCGTCATTATTCCAAAGACAACTATCTTTGGTAAATTGTTATACGATTTTGACAACTCACTCTTGGTCTCACTTGCATTAAATAGTAATAAATACACACCAGGGGCGCAAAGTAATACAAGCACTATAGAGTTTATTAATTACTATAAAAAATTTCAATTTTCTTATGCTCATGGCATTACTAATGTAAAAAATGCAGGCCAATCAACAAATGATAAAATAACAACGCATTATTTTTATGATAATCATCATACTGCTATATCCTTATCTTCAGGAAAAGAGCTTGAAGCTCTTAAAAATGGCTCAGTTTTGTCACTTGATGTGAAATCTATGGCAGTTTATGGGCAGTATTGGCCATTAAAAAAATGGGGACTCGGGTATTCGGCTAATTATAGCGAACAGGGTGATTTATATATTAAAAAAGAAACTTCCCTTGCTATCATCCATAGATTCTAATGGATAGATTTCTTTGACACACTGCGATCAAAGTTAATTGTCAAGGTTTCGTGAGCTGACTCAATCACAATAATCGTATCAGTTTGTGTCGCTTTTATTGTATTAGGTTCAACTGAAACCATTCTCCAAGTGGCAGGAGCCTGTAAAGTCAAACCATTGATAGAATCTGAAAATCGGAGCGTGAGACTTGCCTGGCGACCTTTGATATTTGATGTAAGGCGGATGTTATTGCGAACAGACCACCAGCTTCCAAATTCTTGCATACTTCCAAACCAGGCTCGATCCTTCCACTCATTGAGAAAACCTTTAAGAAACTCAATTTTCTCTCCAAGTACATCAGGGTGAATCAGTATGTTAAACATCCCTCCATAGGTAGAAATTTTTTCTGCCAGGGTTAAAGCTTCTCCGAGTCGCTGATCCATAGGAGGTGACTCTTCATCCTCAATGGTGACAGGAAATTCAAAAATCGGCGTTTCAGATCGACTTCTTCTATCTGTAGTGAGCTGGAAAGGAAGGTGAGTTAATGAATTGTTGGCAGTCACTGAAGAGCTAAAGCGATAACCAGTAGCTTGCAAGGCTTGTGGAAGAGTGTCAGGATTTGACAGAACCCCTGGCCTGAATGAAACCACTTGATCTTCTCCTGTACAGCACTCAATTAGAAATTTACTCACACGAAGTTCACCCAGGATTGTTCCACCCGAGGTCGATTCCAGGTTTTTTACAAAAGGTTGATAGTGGGGATAAGTTTCCTGGCCAGTGCCCATAGGGAATTGTGCAAATTGTCGCGAATGTGCAACTGAATGACCACCTACTTCCATTCCAAGGTCAACTAATGAGCTGATATCCTTCATATTCTCAGGATTAAAAAATGTGATATCGTTATAATCTTTAACGAATTTTGTCTGAAGAAAATAGGTTGCCGGAATGCCGTATTGATTCTCTAGTCTAGCGTAATCAAGAGCATTTTTTACCGAACGGCTATAATCAATATCATGAGTGACAAGAACCGTCAAGGCTTTGCCAAAGGGGACTGTTCCCAGCAGTACAGCTTCTGGCTCATCTCTCAAGTAAATTGCTCGAATCAGGCGTAGGACGATATCAATCGTCGGTTCGTAGGCATTTACATAATCGCGAGCAATGGATTCACCACGATTACTGTATCCGATATGAATAAGTTGACCGATATCAAAGCCAAAAGCATAAGCATGACCAAGCTCGAAATCACGACCAATAATGGCACCGGTCCCATCCTCAAATTTCGCCAAAGGAGGGGATGTGAGAGAGTTGTATCCATAGGACCCTATAGCGTTACCTTTTTCAGGTTGACCAAGACGAAAAGAAGCCTCCCGAGAATCATGGAAAGAAAACATGGTTTTAGCTTCTTCCTGAAAATTTACATAGTGCCGTGTAAAAGATGGCGTTACCTCTTTGAAGCCAAAAACTGGGCCAAGTCCTCCACCAAGAACATTAACAGCCAAGAGCGTCCCACCTTTATGCACATATGTTCTCAGGGATTGTAGTGCGTCACGAGATAAGACTTTACCGGATATAAGTGGGTAAACCAGAACAACGTTATGCTGCAGAGCCTCTTCAGTTGATTCTGTAATTGTAAAAGGAATTCCGATGGCCTTAAGGCCGTGAGCTAGGGGCAACCAGTTAGAATTAGTATCTGTTAACAGGATTGCAAGAGAAGATGGGAGATTTGTTGAAAATTGCTGTATCGGTGTTGGTTCAGAATCTTGTATGACGGATACTTTTTCAGGCCCTGAGATGTCTTTGAAAAGAGGAGGTTTTTCTGTCAAGAACTGAATTAGATAAATAATCAGAGCTGCAATTACTACAAAACTTAGTTTTTTAGCTGTCTTAACAATGAAATCCTTTTTCATGGTGAGGTGTCCCATTGTGTTTTAAGCATGTTGATATTTTCCACAAACCACTTAAAAATTAATATATTAACAGAAAAATTTGTTCGAATAGAAGCACCAATCAGGGACCTGTGAGGGCAGCGGCTTTTATAAATTTTCTGTGTGTAATCATAATTTATTTTTCCTATGAAACCAATTGTAAGCTTAATACATTCTAAAGTGTACATACAAAATAAGATTTTTTATTGATTTCTGTCAATAATTATCTTATTTAATACAAAAAATACAACGATAACAGCGTTAAAGAGTAAGTTAAATAAAAGTCTATAATTAACAATAAGTTTTTAGAGGGTAAAAAGTGAAAGAAAATTGGAAAGACGATAATTGTGCTGCAATGAAATCTCATTATGCAGTTTATTCTGTTCCAGAAGCTGCTGCATTATGGTGTGGTGTAGAAAAAGATCAAATTGATGAAATTCTTTCAGGAATTACTCAGCTTTCAGAAAGTGGCTTTGGTAGAGGAGTTTGGTTACATGATGATGTGCCATGCCTTGAGCCTAGAAGTAGAGCTATTGCTGATGCGATTTTGAGTGATGCATTGGATCATGGTAGAGAGGATGGCAATCCAGTTGACTCTAATGATAATGTTGCCGCTGAACGACGTCATGTTTTAGGCCGTGATTTAAAGTGTTGGATGGAGGCTGAATTTCCTAATGAAAAGCCAGCATTTCTATTTGATGATATTGAACGGAATTCACATGATTCAATTACCCTTGAGGCGTATCAATCACTTAAAGCTGATAGGGATGCTTTAAAGTTGAGGCTAGATAAATCAATCAGTTCTTTCAAAGAACTACGTAGTGACAAAAATAAAGTTGAAAAAGAATTATCCTCAGTGAAAGTAGAGTTATCTGAATTTGAGGGTGCGGGAAAGAATAAAGATTATAGTGTGTTGGTCAAAAACCATTATTGGGATAAATTAACGAACCTTGCAATAAAAGTTATTAATGAATACCCCTCATGGAAAAACAACCAAAGAAAAGTTCAAAAATCTGGAAACCTTCAAGATTGGTTAGTAAATAATTGCAATGCAAACAATCGTGAAGCAGAAATCTTGAAGAAAATTCTATCAGAAGAGTTCCCAGAACTCAATTAAAACAGGCAGATGCGTCTGTCACAATGTTTGTCATATGGCGAAGAATGTGACATAAATCGTTACCACTCATAATATGAACATGTTTAACAACATACTATGAGGTATGAACATGTCTATTGTTATTTTAAGACTACCAACAGTTATTTCACGCACAGGACTTTCTAGAAGTTCAATTTATTTGCGTATATCCCAAGGTGAATTTCCATCGTCTATTTCTTTAGGAGGTCGAGCTATTGGCTGGATTGAAGAAGATATTGAAAATTGGCTACAAGCAAAAATTGAAGCCAGCAGAGCGGTAGTAAGTTGAGTAAGAAAATCAACCCAAATTGTGTAAAAATTCACCGAAATTACTCGGTAGAAGATATAGCTAATTCATTGTCTGTACATAAAAATACAGTTCGTGGCTGGTTTAAAAAAGGTTTGGACACTATTGATAATAATAAACCAGCCTTAGTCTTAGGCAGTGTTTTAAAACAGTTTCTTAAAGGAAGGAGGATGGCAAATAAAAGAGTCTGCAAATTACATGAAATTTATTGCATGAAATGTAGAAAGCCAAGAATACCTGCTGAAAATATGGCTGATTTTAAGTTGATAAATCAAAATAAGGGATGTCTAATTGCCCTGTGTCCTGTGTGCCATAGCGTGATGAATAAGTTTGTTAGTCTAGGGAAAATACGGCTGATTATGGATAAATTAGATGTGGCATTACCGCAAGACCAAAAACGATTATTCAATCCCTCCAACCCCCTCGTAAACAGTAACTTAAAACAGAGAGAGAAAACACTATGAAACACAATGCAGAGAATGAAAGAATTAAACGTCAATATTTTCTTTTTTTGAAAGAAGCTAAGCGGTTAAATGAGGCATCAATTGACTCCGTAACCATGGCAATATATCGCTTTGAAGATTACAATAAATTCAAAAGTTTCAAGACTTTTCATTTTGAACAAGCAGTTGGATTTAAGAATTTTTTAGCAAAACAGAAGGCAAAATTATCAGGAAATCCGTTAAGTAAATCTACAATTAATTCTACTTTGAGATGCTTGAAAATATTTTTTCAGTGGCTTTATTTGCAAACAGGCTATAAATCTAAAATTAACTATACCCATACTGAATATTTTAATTTATCAGAAAAAGAAACCCGTATTGCTACGACTAAGAGAAGTAGGCCTATACCAACTATTGAGCAAATAAAACATATCATTAATATATTACCAACTTTTAGTGTTATTCAAAAAAGAGACCGTGCGTTAATTGCCTTTACTCTTTTGACAGGAATGCGAGATGCTGCAATAGCTTCTTTAAAGATTAAACATATTAACTTTAATGAAGACTATGTATATCAAGATGCAAGAGAGGTTGAAACTAAGTTTAGTAAAACCTTTACCACTTATTTCTTTCCTGTTGGTGATGATATTCGTAATATAGTCTTTGATTGGGTTGAATATTTGAAAGAAGAAGAATTATTTGGTGAAGATGATGCTCTTTTCCCAAAAACAAGTATGACGATTGGAAGTGATGGCCAATTTAAAGCTACGGGACTGTTGACTGATAATTGGTCAAACGCTTCACCAATTAGACGAATATTTAAAGAAAGCTTTGAGAAGGCTGACTTAACTTACTTTCGACCTCATAGTTTTAGAAGTACACTAGCTAAACTGGGTGAAAGACTTTGTCAATCTCCTGAGGATTTTAAAGCTTGGAGTCAAAATTTAGGACATGAAGGCGTGTTAACGACTTTTCTTAGCTATGGTGAAGTCCAGCAAGATAAACAGGCTGAAATTATTAAACGATTAAAGTTAGGTGACAATGTTGATAATAAAGAAGCAGCGAAGAAAGCTAAAGAATTAATTGATCAAATAACTAAGTTTTATAATTCTTAATCAACTATTAACAAGCCTTAATCCTTTCCTACCTGTAAGGCTCATATTGCCCGTAGCT
Organism: uncultured Gammaproteobacteria bacterium; assembly: GCA_937896195.1. Classification (GTDB taxonomy): domain Bacteria; phylum Pseudomonadota; class Gammaproteobacteria; order PS1; family Pseudothioglobaceae; genus Thioglobus_A. The sequence goes on along the minus strand of CALBNC010000049.1, from coordinate 1,405 downwards.
GCTTTGTCTATGTGCTCGCTCCACCACTTCATTAGTGGAATACGACGTTTAATATAATCAGCGCGGTTGTAAGCATTCCTCACTTCATTATCACCCGTATGAGCTAGAGCAGCTTCTATCGTGTCGCCATCGAAACCTTCTTCGTTTAATATAGTGCTAGCTAAAGAGCGTAAACCGTGTGCTACTAGCTGATTTTTAAAACCCATTCGTTTTAATGCGGTATTGGCTGTTTGTGAGTTTGTATGTTTCTTTGAATTTCTATCTGATGGGAATATATAATCACTCTTAGAGTTTATTGCTTGCATTAATTCTAATAACATTAAGCTTTGCTTAGTTAGTGGCACTGAATGATTTTTCTTACCCTTCATTCGTTCGGCAGGAATGTCCCACAGCTTATTATTAAAATCTATTTCATCCCACCGCGCCCCAGATGCTTCACTTGGCCTCACCATTGTGTGTAATTGCCACTCTATTAGGCATCTGGTGGTTATTTTGATACTAGCAATAGCTAAGGCTTGCATCAAAGTAGGCAGTTGTTCTGGCTTAAGTGTTGGCAGGTGTTGCTTAACTGGCGTTTTAAAAGCTTTACTTATGCCAGACAATGGGTTTGCTTGAATTAGGCCTGTATTTACTGAATAAATCATTATTTCATTTAGTCTTTGGCATAAACGTTTAACGGTATCTAAAGTGCCTTTAGCTGAAATAGGTTCAATTATCTCGATTGTTTTTATAGCGGTTATTTTATGAATAGGCACTTTCCCAATGCTTGGGAAGATATGGAGCTCTAATGAACGCCAAATATCGTTTGCATGATTGGGCGATATAGTACTTTTTTTAACTTCTAACCATTTTTTGGATATATGTTCAAGAGTATTACTATGAATAATATCATCCATACGTTTTTTTTCGTCACGTCTTTCTTTTGGATTGATATCTTTGGCTAATAACCTTCTAGCTTCTTCTCGCTGTTTTCTAGCTTCTGCTATGGATATATTTGGATAGACGCCAAAACTTATGGTTGTTCGTTTTTTAGTAAACGGGGCGTAATAATTAAATATCCAAAGTTTAGAGCCATTTGGTTTGACTCTCAGTTGTAAGCCTTGACCATCAGCTAGTGCATAAACTTTTTCTTTAGGCTTAGACTGTTTAACCTGCGTATTTGTTAAGGGTTTTAATATTTTAGCCATTTTAGTAGTACCGCTTTTTTACAGTATTGTACAGTACTACTAATAGTACTACCAAAAATAGTGGATTCTATAGTTTCTGTTAGAATCTTTTAGGACTAAAAAAATCCATATTGTGCTTATGTATAAGCATAATATGGATGTTTTTAGATTTATTAGAACGTTGATTTGGTGGAGATGGCGGGGATCGAACCCGCGTCCGAAAACCTTCAAACAAAGAG
>CALBNC010000048.1 GCA_937896195.1 uncultured Gammaproteobacteria bacterium | reverse complement strand
CAGCTAAACTTGTCAAAAGGAATACACTGCCGCCAACAATATCACCAGGCAAAAAGGTTAATAAGAACTGAGTCGGTCCACCATTAAACCAGCTTATAGCAGCATCACTAAAAGGGTAGGAGAAATAGACTATAAATTTACCAACAGTATTTATCAGTCCCGCAAAAATACATAAAAATACTAAATGTCTAATTGAAGTATTTGGAAAATCTTTAAAGTTAGCAAGTCTAAATTTTTCAATTAAATATATTGCCAGCAATGGACCCAAGACACCAACAATTGTATATCCAACTAAAATATAGTTTTTGAGCTCATTGTAAATTCCTGACAAAATAATAGCAGCAAAAATACCTAATATAGCTTTTTTACCATATAGCAAATAACCCAATAGCGCTGCTCCAATTGGTAAATATAAAAGAGAGCCTACAGTGGGATTGAAGTCTTTAGTAAAGAAAAGAATACTTTGAAATGCCTCTATATCAAATATAACATTATGCAGAGAATAAGCCAGATATAAGAAAAGAAAAGATTTAATGTTTATTATAAGAGTAGTCATTTTAATTATTAAACGAAGGGTTAAATTTTGAAAGGATATGAGGAATTATTTTCAATACGGCATAGATTAAAATTAAACTGCCAAGAGTATGAGATATGAAATACTTTCCTACAAATGTGGCTGCATTAATCTCTATATCAGTGAATTCTGCAATAAAAGTATATTTAAAAATACTTGAGAAAAGTGTGGTGAATATTACTAAAAAAACTATATGGCGAAAGTCTATATTTGTTAGGTCTTTGAAATTAGATACTTTAGTAAAATTCATTAAATAGACAGCACCAACTGGTACAAAGGTGTGAATCAAAGAGAATACCAGCGCCCCTTCAATATCAACAACGAAAGGGGCGTAATTAAGTACGATGAGAAAGAACACAATCATAAACCCAGGAATTACTGCAAAGCCAAAAATCAATAAAAGAAGGATTTTCCCACCCATTATAAATTTTAAATATGCATCAAAATGTCCAGGGGCATCGCCTAATAAAATAGTTAAAGAGAATAGTGCAGCTATAGTGACTACTACAATTAGATTAATCTTAATAAGCTTTACAAATAAGTGCACTTAGTATTATCTAATATAGACTAAAAATCTACTTCTTTTATCTTCTGATGACACAACTTGTTTAATGAATTTGTAATCAATAAGTGCATTAACCGCTCTCTTAATTGATGAAAGTGAATATTTTCTGAAATAGTCTGTCTTGGTGATTGAGGTAATTGTTGCATTGTTAGCAGATGCGATAAATTCCAGAACTGATTTTTCAAGGTTAGAAAATTCATTGATGCCCATTTCTTGCTCGAACTTATCAAGTGATTTACGCATTTTAAATAGATTATCAAATTCTTCCATATCGCCTCTATATCTAAGCTTAAAAAATATTTATTATAGCATAGGTTGAGCTATTATCCTGATGGCGATAAACAGCTAGAGCAGCTCTTTATTGATGGCGAGCTAGATGGTCTTTACAGAACTTGGTATGAGAACACGATAGGCAATATCGTGGGTACGCCTTATTTTTTGAATTGTAGCCATAGAAAACTCCTATCAACTGCACGCAAAAGGGCACGGAAAGAGACTTTCCTGTGCTTTATTTGAATGAAGTTGCCTGCAAATGCAGGCGAGTAGTGGGGCGAGAAACGGGGCTCGAACCCGCGACCACCGGAATCACAATCCAGGGCTCTACCAACTGAGCTATTCCCGCCATAATGTGGTGCGCCCTTCAGGATTCGAACCTGAGGCCTACGGCTTAGAAGGCCGTTGCTCTATCCAGCTGAGCTAAGGGCGCAAAAAAATAGTACTAAAACAATGCTATTTATAATTTTGGTCGGAGTAGAGGGATTTGAACCCCCGACCACCTGGTCCCAAACCAGGTACGCTACCAAACTGCGCTATACTCCGAAAAAAAAGAATTATACTTTGTTAAGCTGAATTGTAAATGGCTAAATTTAGGATTTTTTGTAATTAGTCAATTTCCAACGCTTGCCAAATGTCATCAATTCTTTGAATGACATCATCATTCATCACAATAGGTGTGCCCCATTCTCGATCAGTCTCACCAGGAAGCTTGTTGGTGGCATCAATACCCATTTTAGAACCTAGGCCAGAAACAGGAGAGGCGAAATCAAGATAGTCGATTGGCGTATTATTAATGAGTGTGGTATCGCGAGTTGGATCAACGCGAGTTGTCATTGCCCAGATAACTTCTTTCCAATCTTTCACGTCAATATCATCATCTACAATAATAACAAACTTGGTGTACATAAATTGGCGTAAGAATGACCAAACGCCCATCATTACTCGCTTAGCATGACCAGGATATTGCTTCTTGATACTAACAACAGCCATACGATATGAGCAAGCTTCTGGCGGTAGATAAAAATCTGTAATTTCTGGATATTGCTGTTGTAATAGTGGCACAAAAACTTCATTAAGCGCCACACCTAAAATGGCAGGCTCATCAATCGGCTTGCCGGTATAAGTCGAATGATAAATTGGATTTTTGCGATGAGTGATACGCTCAACAGTAAAGACCGGGAACTTTTCAACTTCATTGTAATATCCAGTGTGGTCGCCATAAGGACCTTCATCAGCCATTTCATCTGGATAAATGACACCTTCAAGAATAATTTCAGCATTTTCAGGCACTTGAAGATCATTGCCAATACAGGTGCATACTTTGGTTTTTTTGCCACGCAATAAGCCGGCAAAACCATATTCACTTAGGCTATCAGGAATGGGTGTCACTGCTGCCAATGTGGTGGCAGGATCAGCACCAATGGCCACAGCAATTGGATATGGCTGACCTGGATTTTTATCACACCAATCTTTAAAATCTAGCGCACCACCACGATGCGATAACCAACGCATAATCAGCTTATTTTTGCCAATCACTTGCTGACGATATATGCCTAAATTTTGGCGTTTTTTTAAGGGGCCTTTGGTAATGGTCAATCCCCAAGTGATAAGAGGTGCAACATCCCCCGGCCAACATGTTTGGATTGGCAAGGTGGATAAATCTACAGCATCCCCTTCAATGATAACCTCTTGGCACTGTCCTTTTTTCACCAGCTTAACTGGCATATTTAAAACTTTTTTGAGAGTGGGTAGTTTTTCAAAAGCATCTTTTAAACCTTTGGGTGGCTCAGGTTGTTTTAGTTTGGCTAATAATTTACCTAGCTCCCTAAGGGCTACTAAATCTTCTTGCCCCATTGCTGAGGCAACTCGACCTGTGGTGCCAAATAAGTTAGCCAAGACAGGAATATTTGAACCTTTAACATTTTCAAATAATAGGGCAGGGCCTTTTTTGTCAAGTGTACGACGACAAATCTCAGTAATTTCTAAATTAGCATCTACTTCAGTAGTGATGCGTTTTAGTTCACCTCGCTTTTCAAGCTCAGCAATAAATTCTCTTAAATCTTGGTATATCATGAAAAACCCTTAATAACTATGTTTGTGAAAAGTAATTATTATGCGCTTCGAGCTCTTGCTCATTAGCTTGCACAACTTTAATTTTACCAATGTCAGAGTTTACTCGAATAATTTTTCGGTTTTTCCGATCTTGCTCATTAGATGACCCATCATTGCTAAATAAAGTAGATTGGCCACCAGTCATGGCTAGGTAAACTTGCGCAAGAATTTGAGCATCCAGTAATGCGCCATGAACAGTTCGAGCGCTGGCATCAATTTCAAAACGCCATCTTGGAATAAAATCAAAATTGTTAATTAAATCATAAACTTCATCAATAAACCTATCAACGCTTTGAACTAGCAATGTCCAATCTTTTTCTGGCAATTTAGTAAAGATTTTTTCAGAAAAAGGACCTTCTTTATCTTTACCAATAATTATCTTAGACTGAAAATCATTTTCTAAAGATAAGCCAGCTAATTCATCAGCAGAAATAGGTGAAATAAAATTTGGCAGTGCTTGCTTAATTAACAATGGTTTTTTTTGCCAATATTCATTTAAAAATGCTCCTATATTGACTTCATTAAACTTAAACCTAATCATAATTATTTACTTAAAAGATATATTTAACAATTTTTACACTTAATTTATATTTTAGAATTAAAATAATTATATTTCTACTATTTTCGCAAATAATAATTTCGGATAACTCATTGATATATAATGATTTTTATGTTAAAAAAACTTTTGTTTTTAGATGAAAATAATCCTTGTGTTTTTGTTTGAAATACTACAAAATCACATCTTTTCTATTTTAATTACTTTTTTTAGACATTGGTTTAGTGATGAATATTCAAATACCTCAATACATTCAAAATTTCTTTGACAATCAAGAATTAAAAACTCCATACTTGTTAATAGATTTAGACACCATTAAAAAAAATTACACTCGTTTAATTAGTGCAATGCCTGATGCTCGTCATTATTATGCAATTAAAGCTAATCCACATCCAAATGTTTTAGAAACACTTTTCAAAAGTGGTGGTTTTTTTGAAGTTGCTAGTATTGGTGAAGTTGATATGTGTCTTTCTATAGGAATTAGTGCAGATAGATTACTTTATGGCAATCCATTAAAAAAAGAACAAGAAATACTTGAGGCATATAACAAAGGCATTCGTGAATTTGTTTTTGATGAATATTCAGATTTACAAAAAATATCTAGGGTAGCCGCTGGCTCAAAAGTAATATGCCGTATTATTGCTGATGGTAAAGGAGCTGTTTCACCTTTAACTATAAAATTTGGTGCATCATTTGAAAATGCCAAACAATGGTTAAAAAAAGCACCAAAACTTGGTTTAATACCATTTGGTGTATCTTTTCATACAGGTTCTCAACAACTTAAAGCAGAAGCTTGGGAAAAACCAATAAGAGAAGCAAGTAAAATTTTCTCAGCTTTAGAAAAAGAAGGCTTTCCTCTAACTGTTCTGGATGTTGGCGGTGGTTTTCCAGTGTCTTACCGTCAAGATGTGCCTGAAATTGAAACTTTTACTAAAAAAATATTAGAGTATCAAGCTGATTATTTTACTAATCCACCATTAATTTACACTGAAGCTGGGCGTTATATTTCTGGAAATGCTGGTTTTATTCTGTCAGAAATAGTGCAAATATCATCTGATTACAAAGATAGTGATTTACGCTGGATTTATTTAGATATTGGTCGTTATGGTGGTTTAGTTGAAGAAAAAATTGATTATCCAATTATCAGCAAACATGATGGAAAAACAGGTCCAGTAGTATTCTCTGGGCAAACTTGTGACTCTAATGATGTTATTTATCGTGAGAAATTTAACTACCAATTACCTTTAAAAGCACAAGAAGGCGACCAGGTTATTCTAGCCTACACAGGTGCTTACACAACAACATACTCAACAACTCTTAACGGTTTTCCTTTATTAAATACTTTAACTACTAAAAAACCTATCAAAGAAAAAGAAGAAATTAATGATAAGTCTCACTCTACTAAAAACAGATGCATTTATCCAAAAGATTTTTTAGATGAATGTAAATTTACTGAAGATGAATATCAAAAATTCCCAAAAACAAGCGCTATAAAACTAACAAATCTAGGTGAATATGGCAAAGGTTTAATTAGTATGAAGAGTTTTAAAAGAGGCGAATTAATTGGTTCTTTTACAGGTGTGATTGGTTCAGAAATAAAATTACATACATTACAAATATCTCCTTCATTACATATCCATGATCCGAATTTCATAGGTTATTTAATCCATAATTGCAATCCTAATACTGTTTTAGATATGCAAGGAAAAAGACTTTATTGCATTAAAGATATTAAAAAGAGCGAACAATTAACAATGGATTATGCAACAACGGAAGATGTTTTATCGCGTCAATTTGCTTGTTTATGTGATGCCCCGAATTGTAGAATGTGGGTAACTGGTAGATCAGAAAAAGTATCTGAAGATGGAGCGTTTTACTTAAAAAATATAAATAACACTCATTTTAAAATCTGTTCTTAAGACTTTAAATTAATCTAAAAATTATCAAAGGATAGGAAAATTAGCTGTAAATTCTATCCTTTGTTTTGATATTTTTTTATATCTAAAAAATCAATTATGATAATTAGGAGCTTCTTTAGTGATAATAACATCATGAACATGAGATTCTCTAAAGCCAGCAGTTGTTATTTGTACAAACTCTGCTTTTTCTTGCATTTCTGTTAAAGTTGCACAACCAAACTAAAAACAAATGTATTTATCTAAAAGATTTTTCATAACCCATTGATGAACGCACACCATCAACCATTTGATGCACAATTGGACGAATTAAACCTTTTAATGGAACTCTTCTTTCAATACCTTCTTGAAAATAACGATCAGAAGAGCCGTGTGATTGATTCATTGCACCTAAAGAACCCATACCTTTATAAGATTTATACTTCAGTGGTGATACGTTTTAGTTCGCCTTGTTTTTCTAATTCAGAAATGAATTCTCGTAAGTCTTGATATTGTATATTGGGGTTTAATAACTATGTTTGTGAAAAGTAATTATTATGCGCTTCGAGCTCTTGCTCATTAGCTTGCACAACTTTAATTTTACCAATGTCAGAGTTTACTCGAATAATTTTTCGGTTTTTCCGATCTTGCTCATTAGATGACCCATCATTGCTAAATAAAGTAGATTGGCCACCAGTCATGGCTAGGTAAACTTGCGCAAGAATTTGAGCATCCAGTAATGCGCCATGAACAGTTCGAGCGCTGGCATCAATTTCAAAACGACGACACAAGGAGTCCAGGTTGTGAAGCGTGCCTGGGCGTTGTTGTCTAGAAAGTTCTAATGTATCGATAATTTTACAGTGGTCTTCAATACGCTCATCAGATCCAAATATCTTTAACTCATGATTTAAAAAGCCTAAGTCAAATGGCGCATTATGAATAACCAGTGTAGCGCCTTTGATGTATTCCATAAATTCGTTAACAACTTTTTCAAATTTAGGCTTTCCAGTTAAAAATTTATCTGTGATACCATGAATTCGTACTGAATCACCTACATTGCGCTCAGGTTGGATGTATTGATGGTATTCATTGTTCTTGGTAATTTCCCTGTCAATGATCTCGGTACAGCCGATTTCAATAATGCGATGCCCTTCAGAAGGTTCGATGCCAGTGGTTTCAGTATCTAAAACAATTAGTCTTTCCATAAAATATTGCACCTGTTATTTTTCGTGTAAAATTGATTGATTTTATCATAACTAAAAGTTAGAGAGTATTATGGCAAGAGTAACTGTTGAAGAGTGTTTGGATTTTGTAGATAATCGTTTTGAATTGGTATTAGTTGCTGCAAAACGTGCCCACCAATTGAGCTCAGGCGGCTATAGGTCAACTTTAGATGTTGGTAAAGATAAGCCGGCTGTAGTAGCACTTAGAGAAATTGAAGCGGGCCTTATTAACGCTTCAATCTTAACTGAAGAGTACGCTATGGAGCAAGAATTAACCGCGCAGCAAAAAGCTCATGACGCTGAAATTGCTGAAGAAGTTAAGGCAGAATTATCAGTAGCGTCTGTTGACGAAGGTGTTGATGAAGTGAGTGAAGTTCAAGAATAACACT
>CALBNC010000047.1 GCA_937896195.1 uncultured Gammaproteobacteria bacterium | reverse complement strand
TGTCAAGGGCGGAGTAAAATCAGGCCACATGGCGGCGTAAAAGTCTACCACTATGGATATGGTTAAATGATGTAATAAAGGGGCCAATTGGCCCCTTTATTACATTGGCTTTTTCTTTTTACTTCTGTCTGGCTTTGCTCTGGTTCAGGCGATAGCTATCGCCATTCATCTCGAGGATGTTGACGTGATGAGTTAGTCGGTCAAGGAGAGCACCTGTCAGGCGGTCTGAACCGAAGGTTTCGGTCCATTCGTCAAACGGCAGGTTGCTGGTGACCATGGTCGAGCCGCATTCATAGCGCTGAGAGAATACTTCAAACAAGAGTTCCGCCCCGGTTTTACTGAGTGGCACAAAACCCAGCTCATCAATGATTAAGAGTTTGTATTTAGCCAGCTTCTTCTGGAAGCGCAGCAGGGTCTTTTCGTCACGGGCTTCCATCAGCTCATGCACCAAAGCGCTTGCGGTGATAAAGCCAACACTGAGGCCTTTTTGGCAAGCGGCCAAGCCAAGGCCGAGGGCAATGTGGGTTTTACCGGTGCCACTCGGCCCAAGCGCTATGATATTCTCACGCCGCTCAATATAGTCTGATCGCGCTAACTCCAGCACCTGCATCTTATTCAAGCTGGGGATGGCTTTAAAGTCAAAGCTGTCGAGACTTTTGATGGCTGGGAACTTGGCCAGTTTAATGCGCCGCTCAATCATGCGGCCTTCACGGTCGATCAGCTCCAGTTCAGCAAGACGGCTGAGATACCCTAGGTGATCAACGCCTTCTGTGACACACAGCCGTGCCAACTTGTCATATTCACGCAGGAAGGTGGGGAGCCGCAGGCTTTTAAGGTGATGGGCGAGCAATATTTGAGGAGAATCGTTCATGATGCGCCTCCCACCGTATTGACAATCAAGCTCATATAACTCGACGGTGATGTAGTGCCTACAGTAGCTCTCGGTAGATAAGGGTAAATGTCGAGATCAAGCTTGGCAGGACGTCGTTCAATACGACACAGCACCAGATGCTTGATGGCATCAAAGCCGATAGCACCCAATCTCAGGGCGTCACGAGTGGCAGCCGCCAAAATGTTCATATCCACCGTGTCCAGCAAACGCAGTACCTGAACATATTCCCGCTTGCCTGCCTTGCCCATGCGCGCTTCCAGTAGTCGCCGCAGCTTGGTAAGTTCATCAGGTAAATCCCAACCCTCGAGTGGTGCCGCTTGGTCTAGGCTCGCGATCTTGCGCTCAATCAAGGG
>CALBNC010000046.1 GCA_937896195.1 uncultured Gammaproteobacteria bacterium | reverse complement strand
GACCCTCAAGCCTTGGCACGCCATGCGCCTCAGCCCAGCGACCATTACCATCCATGATAATGGCAACGTGTTTGGGTGTTTTTAACATAAGAAAATATCAGTAATTTAAAGCTTATAATGATACACTAATTAAAAGTAAGTCAATTTATCACTGGCCTCAAAATTCATCATGAATATATCATCTTTCTTTAAATTGTCAATGTGGGCCTGGATGATGATTATTCTATATTTATCACTTACACCTCAAGTAAGCACGCCAATTAATTTTAATCACATGGATAAAATATTACACCTAGGTAGCTACGGCCTAGCAATGATATTAACAACATTAGCATACCAAAAAATTCACCATTATAAGTCTATCAGCTTATTATTTACCTATAGTCTAATGATTGAAGTTGCTCAGTTATTTGTAGTTAACCGATACTTTGAAGTGTCTGATTTAGTGGCTAACTTAATGGGAATTTTGCTAGCAATTTATCTAATGAAACTACTTAGACCTACTCGACTGTTTTAAATTGATAACGAATGCCAAAATCTATCACATTACTTTGGCCGCCATTTTTAATAGCCTGAAGTCTGCCAATTGATGCTTGTAAGCTAACGTCAGAATTAAGCTTATAGTTTAACCCTAGCATTGGCTGTATGATTGATCCGCCTGTATTGATACCACCACCACCCGCCACGCCAGCGTTAATTTCAGCCGACAAGCTTAGTTTATTGGTAATATCAAACTCCTGACCAATGCCTAGCAAGCCCACAGCATAACCACCTGCCTTGCCTTGATAAGCTGCAAGTGCTTGTCCAGTTAAGTAGGTATCATCATCCAAATAACGGTCTAGCTTGACTCCAAGTAATTGCACTGAATCATTCAAGCCATTTTTGCGTAACGTATCAGAGCCTAAGTAGGTTTGATTAATAGCTCGAACACCCCACAAACCATCTGCTGTGTAATCATAATTGCTAGCCTTACGCACACGACTACCAGCTGATAACAACTTAAATGGATATTGTAAACTTATTTTTGCAGTGGTGGCCTTAAAGGCGCCATCAAATGCGCCCACCCTACCTAATTCAGCCGAAAGCGATATTTTATCAAAAGGTCTAATATATAAGCCGATAGCTTGCTTATGAATAAAGCCACCGCCAGTATCTACATTTCCACCACCAGCAGCACCCAATGCAGCCTTGATATTAAACCCAAAATTACGACCCAGATCCTTACTATAACCCACGCCACCCAATAATTCTGCAAAACCATCTGTATCATTACTGCCAGAACCAGCTGTTTCCATATAGCTGTAATACTCCTGGCCCAGTTGAGTGCCATATTCAAAGCCTACCAAATTCATATCACTGGTCATTGGCAATCCAGAGGTATGATTAACACCAGAATCAATCATATACTGCTGATAAGTTGCTGCAATATAATGATCTTTCCAGCCAACATTAGTTTTATTGTTTGCACTCAGTGAGAGTGCATCGTTATTATTACTTTTATGAGTGTCAGAACCCTTATAGACAAATCCAAATGGGATGTCCAATTGCAAATTAAGCTGATCGGAATCAATGTCACCATTTGGAAATTTAACCTTACTAACACCTAAACCAACATTTGCCCCATTAAAGACTTTAACCACATTCAAATGAGGTCTCAACATCAATCCACCACCCTGTGGTGCAGAACCACCACCACCGCCGCCAATGAACAATCCACCATCAAGCAAAAGATCGTCACTTATTGCGAACTGATGTCCCAGCTCAACGCCACCCGTAAAAAATCCGCCGCGCTGCCCATCCACTGCACTGTATACACCCAAGCCTAGATAACTATTATCAAAATACAGTAAATAGTTAGTGCCAAATAATCCTAACTCTTCCTGACTAGGTAAAGTGAGCCCATCATAACTTAGGCGATAAAAACCATCGCGAACTTTTAAATCGTTCGCAAATGAATTTCCCAATATTAGGGTAAGTAAAAGAAAATATACCTTTAGACTGCTAGCCATCTTGGCTATTTTTATCCAAAAATTCCTTAAAGAAAACAGCAAATACGCCAAATATGAGAGATGTAATCATGGCTATAATTATAATTAAACTACGCTTTGGTTTAGTTTTTTCTTGAACATGCGCCACTCGAGGTGCAATCATTTGACTCACCACATAAAAATCATTAGAACTGGCTAATACTCTTTTTTGCACTAAAGATGCTAACAGGCTAGATATTTGTGTTTTTAACTGAATATCATTAGTAGAGGCGAGTTCTTGCTTATAGAATTTAACTTTCTTAAGCAGCTCTTTTGCCTCCATTTTCTTAAGATGCGAAGTAACCTCTTTTAAATAAATTTCAACCAACTCTTTTGCTAGAAAACGATCAAATGCAACTGCACTTAACGTCATTAAAGTAGTTTTTTTATCTGATGATAAAGACATCATGCCTTGTAATGCTTTAAATGTAGCAAAAATTTCATCCTCTGTAGGGGGAGTTTTATCACTATCCTCGCTACCATTTAATAGCCAATAAACTCCTCCAAAACCAAATGCAAAGACCATATTTTTTTCTTGCTTGCTGCTCGATATTTTATCAACTAGGCCGTATTTTTCAATCACCGCTTTGTTGAAATCATAATCTTTAAGTATGACATCAAGTGAGGTTACTGCATCTGCACTACCGCCGCCAAGACTCACACCTGCTATACCTGCAAGTGCTGCAAGTCCACCACCTAGCGCTGGCTTTGATTGCTCTTGAGGTACTAACAAGGTTGATGACTGATAGCTATTAGGAATGGATAATGCGTGAAAAAATGCGATTAGCGTTATTCCGAAGCTAAATTTTATAATTTCACGCTTGTATTTTGAGATTGTTGCCCACAACTCCTTTAAATCGATTTCGTCTTCTTGCGCGTATTCGTGTGTATTTTCTTGATTATTCATGGCTAAAATACACCAATAGTATTAAGAGAGGCTGCAGTAATCGCAAACTGATATAAGATACTTGAAATATCCTTTGCAATTTGTATGCCCGTGCTCGTTACCAGTAATTGTGGCACCACAATCACATCACCTGGCTTAACCCCAATCTGGGAGCTTAAAAATAAACCACCACCAAATCTTTCCGCTTCACCATTTGCATGCACCACATAAATATGATCTTCATCAGCAATTGACGTAAAGCCACCTACTTTAGAAATATAAGACATGACATCATCATCATCATCATCATCATAGACTACCGCAGTTGCACTCATCACTTCACCAATAATCATAACCGTATCACTTGATGTTGGAATATTTAAATGGTCACCATCTTGAAGAATAATATCTGATGAGCTATTTTTAAGTATATTGACGTCTTTTGATAAATTAATTGTCACACGACCTAATGGCTTTAGCTTGTCACCCTGTTCAGCAAGCACATTCAAAGTTTGGGCTAATTCTTCCTTATCAACCTCGTTTTGACCCACCTCTTTCGCCTGAACACCTGTAACAGCAATTTTTTGCTTTAATCGTGCCATTGAATCTTGAATAGCTTTCTGCTGTATCTTTTTCACACTTTCACGCTCAAATGAAGCGCCATATAAAAATGCATTATTCGTAAATCCGCCAGCTCGCGTTAACACATCTGACAACTTATCGCCATCATTAAATACATACGTTCCAGGAAATTTTACCTGCCCAGAAAGCGTTATCTTTCGCTTTTCATACCATTTTGGTATTGGATGAATCATGACTTCATCATAACTTTGCAAAACAAATTCATTGGCTTTTAGTAAATTTACCTGATGAATGCTTGCCACTCTTTCACCATTTTTTACTTCTCTTCTAAGCACTTCCACATTATCCATGTAGGCTTTACTTGTAAGTCCACCAGCTGATGCGATTAGTTTTGACAAGCGCATACCTTGATGAATGACATACTCACCGGAAAAATTCACCTCACCATTGATCGTTGCCTTAGCAACCTGATTAACACTGTAATAATCAAATAACTGAACTTCATCGAAGGCATTAAGCCTAGTGTTTTGTGCTTGAATATTATTCAATATTAACACTTTAGGCATTAGATCATCCGTGTGATAAGTTATTACTTTGATTTTCTCACCATCGTATGGGCCGCTTGTTCCAGCTATTTGAATTAAATCACTAACATGCATGCCATCAATAAACTGAAATTCACCAGTTTTAGCAACCACAGTACCGTCAATTTTTACATACGGATTAAGGGCGCTATCAAGCTTGTTAAATACATATAACTCATCACCCACTTGTAACATTTTGTCTGAATCTCCAGATAAAATTTTGGCCAAATTTACCCTAATAAATTCAACACCCAAGGCATCAGTCTTGCGTTTAATCATAGCAAAATTGAACAATGTATTATCTAAAAATACGCCTTTTAAGCTAAACCTATCAACCTCTTTCTTTATCAGTTTCGCCAGGCTAGCATCTTTATTTAATGCTCGCTTACCTGGGCGCACCACATTACCAAATACACTAATTGACTTAGATTTTATGCCACCTATTGGATAGACATACACACTGTCTTGGTTGTTAACTTCAAAGTCGGCTGCATTTGACACGTCAACCATTCTTACTTGAACTTGCTCTTCATCAAAGCCTGATACCTTTAATCCATAATGACTACCACTGGCACGAATTCCACCTGCAAAATCTATTAGTTTATCTAACTTCTCTCCCACTCTAAGTTCATACTCAGCTGGCGTATTTACTGCACCAGAAATATTTACTAATTTATGTGCATTTGAAATATAAACCATGTCACCTGTTTTTAAAAACAAGGCTTGATTTTTATTCTGCCCTAATAACAATTCATACAAATCTACCCCATGAATAGCGCCGTCAGCACGTTGCAATGTTATCGCCCTAACAGTACCATTTTCCTTAACGCCGCCAGCATGGATAAGTAAATCCTTAACGGTTGACAGGGCGCTAACATTATAAATACCTGGAGCCACTACATTGCCAGTTAAGCTTACTTGAATGGTTGAATACTTAGAAATATTAACAATAATTGATGAGTTGGCATAAGCCGTTGTAAGTTTGGAAATTATTAACTCTTTTGCATTTTTAAAATTAAGGCCTGCTACTTTGATAGGCCCCACAATAGGAATATTTACACTACCATAGCTATCCACACCCACTTCAAATGTCTCTTCAGTAATGCCGTATACCCAAATAGACATCACATCACCGCTAGATACAGTGTAATAATCGGGCACTGGTAATGAGTTGTGATCTTGTGTGTTTTTATTTCTAAAGAAAACCTTAGAGAATCTTTCCAGCTTAATATCCTTTTCAATATTTTGCTTGCTCTTAATTACTTTCAACAGATCTATATTACTTTTATAAGTCAACGGATTTGCATAAATACTTGCAGCCTTATTAAGCCCTACATCTGTTTCTGTGATGGTGGCATCACTCACATCAATATCGTTAACTTCTACATTAACCGTACTGGTCTCAACTTTAGCTTTTGTTGAGTTTAATTTATTCATCACATCTACTGACGATAAGCCGCGCTTAGAAAGTTCAATTTGTGCTTGTGGCGTACTTAACAAAGCAGGATTTGCCTTAACCATACTTATAGCCTGACTCGTGCTAACAGCCATTGCTGAGTTAACTATTAACCCAACTAACGCAACTATTAACAATCTTAATTTGAACATAATTTTCTCCAATATATATTTACAGGTCTAAAGTATCTATTTTATACAGGTCCAGTAATTTCTATCAAGTTAATAAAAAATAATAAAAAGAGCGTTTACGTTATACGGTGTACATACCGCCGTTAACGTGGAGTGTCTGGGCTGTAATATAAGCACCCGCATCGCTGGCTAAAA
>CALBNC010000045.1 GCA_937896195.1 uncultured Gammaproteobacteria bacterium | reverse complement strand
TTGGGTTGCGCACCACAACCCCCTCGCCTTTGTGACTCGTTACCTCTGTTAGGAAGTTTTGCAGTTGTTGTTTACTTTGAATTTGTGTCTGCTTAAGCACTTTAAGGTGTGGCACAGAATGGCTAAATAAATGACTTTTTAAGACTGACAATCTTTCGAGTAGCCCGCCCTGCTGATTTGGCACTTCAAAAATATTATGGGTGATTAACTTCCAACGATCATCGGCATTTTTAGTACGTACAATTGAGCTGATATTTTCAAAATCGTTACGCTTGGTCCAAAGCTCGCCATCAATAGCAAACGGCGGATAATTTTTAATAAACCATTTCGGTGGCGTGAGTTTCATACCTCCTCGGGTAAGCAGCTCTTTGCCAGTCCAAAAGCCACGAATACCATCTAGTTTTTCACTCATCACCCAACCTATAACATCTTTGCTGTCATCGTAGGTTTTGAGTAAAAATAAATCGGGCTTAGTAGCTAAAGCCACTTGAACAAGCATTAAATAAGCGAAAACTAATTTAATGCTTGTTTTAAACATAGGCTTTTATAGCTCGTCTTCTAAAAAGCCATTTTGCTTAGTGATGTTATCAATATCTTGCAAGGTTTTCAGCATGTCTGCCATTCTATGAATAGGAATCATGTTTGGGCCGTCACTCAAGGCATTTTCAGGATCTGGGTGAGTTTCCATGAAAAATCCAGACACGCCCACTGCTGCTGCAGCTCTTGCCAAAACAGGTACCATTTCTCTTTGTCCACCCGAGGTTAAGCCGTTACCGCCAGGTTGTTGAACAGAGTGTGTGGCGTCAAATACAATCGGCCTGCCTGTTGAACGCATGGTGGATAATCCACGCATATCAGACACTAAAGTATTGTAGCCAAATGAGGTGCCACGATCACAAATGGTAATTTGCTGATTGCCGACTTCAAAGGCTTTATCGACCACATTTTGCATATCCCACGGCGCTTGAAACTGGCCTTTTTTAATGTTAACGGGAATACCTTGTCTGCAAACATTCTGAATAAAATTTGTTTGGCGCACCAAGAATGCTGGTGTTTGCATCATATCAACCACACTGGCTACTTCGTCAAGAGGTGTGTCTTCGTGCACATCGGTCAGCACTGGCACGCCAATTTCGTCTTTAACTTTTTGTAAAATTCTCAAACCCTCTTCAACACCAAGACCTCTAAAACTACCAGTACTTGAGCGATTAGCTTTATCGTATGAAGATTTGTAGATAAAGTTAATGCCTAAATCTTCGGTAACTTTTTTAAGTGTTTCTGCACTCTTCATCGCTAAGGATTCTGACTCGATAACACAAGGGCCTGAAATCAAAAAAAATGGTTGGTCAATGCCTATCTCAAAGTCTAATAGTTTCATGTTATTTCACTGGGTTAATAAATTGATAAGGTTAATTATAAGCCAAACAATTCATT
>CALBNC010000044.1 GCA_937896195.1 uncultured Gammaproteobacteria bacterium | reverse complement strand
GGCTTCACGTAAGCTTTTTATATCAAAACCTGCAGAAATGCGGGTTTTTTTTCGTTTGCTTGAAAAAGTATTGGAGACCATTGAGAGACCAAATCCTAAAGTAAGGGTTTGACCACCTACAGTCATCTTGTTACACCACCCTGGAACCCTGTGAGGCAGTCTGGATGTTTTAATAAACTATCCTTCTCAGGTGGGGTAGGATTTCAATCCACCCCCTATGTCATTCAGATAAATGACTAATAAGAGTGGCAAACCTCAAATCTAATACAGCTCGTTTAATGCATTTGTAAACTTTTTCCATGAGTCTTTATCAGCCTCTTGATTGTATGCTAGATTTGAAAAATTAAATTTTTCCCCTAGTTTTGTTGCTTCTGGGTTAGTGAAAGCGTGAACTGTATTAGGGTAGTTAACCAATGTTAAATTGGCTTTAGCAGAGGTCATTTCAGCTACAAAGTCCTGAATATGGTCAATTTTGATTGAACTATCGTCCGCCCCATTAAATACCATGACTTTGGTTCCATTTAAACTACCAATTTTTGCTGGATTATTAGTTTTGAGTCCACCATGAAAAATACCTGCTAAATCAATTTCTAGTCCTCGTCTTAGCATATCTAGCACTATACCACCACCAAAACAGTAACCAATTGCTGATACTTGCTCACTATTAACACTTTTATGACCTTTTAAGACTGTCAGCGCTGCATTGAAACGATCTTCAGCAATAGACATGTCTTTTTTAGCTCCCATTGCCAGCGCTTTTGCACCTTTTGGGTGGTTTGCAGTTTTACCATCGCCATACATGTCAATGGCAATTGCTGTATACCCTAGTTTGGCAAGCATCTCGGTTCTTGTTCTAGAGTAATCGTTATGCCCCCACCATTCGTGTACAACTAGAATGCCTGGGCGTTTTCCTTTGATGCTATCATCATAAGCAATATAGCCGTTCATATTTGTGTTGCCAGAATTGTAACTGACCTCTTCTGTTATAAGTTTGGCATTAGCAATGGATGACAATAAAGCTAAAGATAAAAAAATACTAGATATGCGAAACATTTGAATCCTCCCATTATTTACCCATACGGATTTATAGTTTATCAAAAAATATACGCGAATATCTCATTATTTTTTTCTAAGTTAAAAATATAGATTTTTTAATCTGTTTAATTATATGAATATCACGTTGAGGATAGGGAATTGAGTCGTGATATTTTTAAAAAGGTGATGACTTAATGTATAAAGTGAAAAAACTGGGTAAGAATAATATATGTCACGTTGTCTTCCCAAAGACAAAAAATTAACCCATAATTTTTTATTTATATTAAATTATAGGGCTCTCGGAATCAGGAAATGAAATTTCCTCAGGTAAGTGTTCTTCCTGAAAATCATCTACTTTAGCCTCGACTCCTTGTATGTCTTCAAACCGCGCAATGTGATAAAGCGCGTCACCTTCATTCACCAATGGAAGATTTGTTCTTCCAATAACGATACCATTGTAAGATGAAGGCACATTCACCTCCTTTTCACCAAAAGGATCAGCTACCACGCCTAATAATGTATCTTTCTTTACTCTGCCACCTAATGGAATCATTGCTCTGAGAATGCCACTATCAGGTGCACGAACCCATGCACTGGAACGGGCAACAACTGGTTCAACAATTTTTTTAGAACGTTTTTTGCTTGGGGGCAGCATTTCCAGTTTGCGCATGACGTTAAGAATTCCTTGGACACCTGCACGTATTGCCACTTCATCAAAGCGTAACGCTTCCCCCGCTTCGTATAATAACATCGGGATTCCAAATTCAGCCGCGGCTTCTCTCAATGATCCATCGCGTAAATTTGATGAGATGACGACGGGAACATCAAATGCAATTGCCAGCTCTTCTGTTTCTTTATCATCGAGATTGGCTCTGATTTGTGGCAGATTAGTTCGATGAATGGCACCAGTATGGAGATCAATTCCGTGCGTACTTTTTTCAACAATTTCTTTCATGAAAAGGTGCGCCAGTCTTAATGCGAGAGGACCTTTTTCTGAGCCGGGGAAGCATCGATTTAGATCGCGCCTATCTGGCAAGTATCGTGAATGGTTAATAATGCCGTGAATGTTTACCATTGGCACAGCAATCAGAATACCTTGCAATCGTTTAAGTACAGGCAGTTTGAGTAGACGACGAATTATCTCAATGCCATTGAGCTCATCACCATGAATCGCAGCGCTAATAAATAAACGTGGCCCATTTTTCCCCCCCCGTACTACATGTACAGGAATGCTCATTGGTGTATGAGTATACATTCGGCCAAATGGCAGCTGGATAGTTGTACGTGTTCCAGGTTTAACTGTGGTCCCGCTAATCTCGAATGCTTCATTGACCATTAATATTAGCCTTTACCTTTAGTGCGCGTCTTATGTGGTTTAGCTGTTTTTTCTATAAATTCAATAATCATACTTGCAATATCTTTTCCTGTTGCCTCTTCAATACCTCTAAGACCAGGTGAAGAATTAACTTCCATAACGAGCGGACCACGTGCAGAACGTAGTAAATCAACACCTGCAACATTAAGCCCCATCACCTTTGCTGCTTTTACAGCCGTTGCACGTTCAGCGGGCGAGATTTTAATAATTTCAGCACTGCCACCTCGATGTAAGTTTGAACGAAATTCACCGGGTTGTGCCTGACGTTTCATTGCAGCAACAACTTTTTTACCAATAACAAGACAACGAATATCTGCACCACTGGCTTCTTTAATGTATTCCTGAACAAGGATATTTGCTTTGAGTCCCATGAAGGCTTCAATAACACTTTCCGCTGCTTTTTTTGTTTCAGCAAGTACAACACCAATTCCCTGAGTTCCTTCTAATAACTTAACCACAAGAGGAGCGCCGCCTACCATTTTAAGTAAATCTTGAATGTCATCTGGACTGTTAGCGAACCCCGTATTAGGTAAGCCAACACCTTTTCGTGAAAGCAATTGTAGTGAACGAAGTTTATCGCGTGAACGGCTGATTGCGACAGATTCATTAAGTGGGAAAGAACCCATGACTTCAAATTGTCTAAGAACAGCTGTACCGTAGAAGGTAATCGATGCACCAATACGTGGAATAATGGCGTCAAAATAAGGGAGCACTTCACCCTTAAAATGCGCTTCAGGTTTACTGGAAACAACATCCATATAAGTACGTAAAGCATCTATGACCATAGGCTCATGGCCGCGTTGCTCACATGCTTCTATTAAACGCCGTGTTGAATAGAGTTTTCTGTTTCGGGATAATATTGCAATTTTCATTATTAAATTTCCTCTTAGATTTGTAATGTTATTGATACAAGTCTATGCTATGGAGTGCCTGTGACTTTAATATGGTTATCGGTTACCATAAGTAGTTTTTTCTAACATCAGTAACAATTGTTTTCTGCTCCGGATGTTTTTAATTTTATATGAATTGACTAAATGTCTTTAACATATATTCCTAAATGTTCAAGAAGACTTTACAAATTTCTCCCATTCAAGGTTTACATCTAAACTACTTGCAACAGCCCTCGAAGAGAGTTGTGCCTGTTCCATGATTAACCAGCACTAAGTCACCCTGTGATAGTCCTTAAGATCAGCGTGTTACGGTGATAACTGGATTAAGTGATCATGGGATTCAAGTTGTAGGGATTATCCATATTAGGGCTTAAAAAAAAGCCCATTTGTGGGTAATTCCGGTATTGATGTAACCGTATGTTCAGTGTTGTGCGCTAATCAATAAAAGATAGTTAGTCTAATGTACCCGGGGGTGTTCTAATATAACAGCAACGTTAGTCTTACTAGAGGCTTACTAATATTAGATATTCTGAAAAGTTAACGGCGAGTATCAGCGTTTAGATTTAATTGAAAAATAAATTTATAGAGGGTTACTATAAAACATTTTGTAACAAGGTTCAAACTGAATTATAATGCTATCTTTTTTACCTTAACTACTGATCATGGTTTATGATTTGAAGTGCGGTAGCTATCATAAATAAAATAAGATTTTTAACGTTATAATAACTTGATAGTTTTGATAATAGCCATTATCGTTATTAAAAAAA
>CALBNC010000043.1 GCA_937896195.1 uncultured Gammaproteobacteria bacterium | reverse complement strand
CGTGAAATTAGAATGGCATTGGTTAAATTAGTAGATGCTTTAGCATTTCATAATGATGATGAGATTGACTTGAACAAGGTAAAGGCGCAGTTCAAAGAAATGACCGATCGAGCACTGCGTGATTTTGGTCAGGACTTACAGACATTTCCAGCAGAGTATGATTCTGAAAGGCCTGTTGAAAGAAGAGTTTACAGTCGTTAAATGCTAGGTGCTATTACAGGTGATGTAGTCGGCTCGGTGTACGAGTGGAACAACATTAAACATAAAGTTTTTAATCCGCTATTTGATCCTAGTGCTTTCTTTACGGACGATAGTGTTTTAACCGTGGCATTAATGGATGCGATTGATCGAGGGGTTGATTATGGAAAAACCATGCGTTGGTATTACACTCAGCATCCTACGGCAGGCTATGGTCATCTATTCCATCATTGGTGTAAATATGAAACGGAGCTGCCTTACAATAGCTGGGGTAACGGTTCTGCAATGCGTACTAGTGCAGTGGGCTATGCTTATGACAGCATTGAAGAGGTATTAGAAAAAGCCAAGTACTTTGCCTCGTTTACGCATAATCATCCTGAAGGTATTAAAGGTGCTCAAGCAACATCAGCTTGTATCTTTATGGCTAGAAAGGGTGCCACTAAAGAGGCGATTAGAACTTACATCACCAATAAGTTTGGCTATGATCTTAATCACACGGTTGATGATATTAGGCCGACATATGTGTTTAATGAATCCTGCCAAGGCACAGTACCTGAGGCGATTGTGGCATTTTTAGATTCTACTGATTTTGAAGATGCGATTCGTTGTGCGATTTCTTTGGGTGGTGATAGTGACACGTTAACTTGTATTACTGGTGGAATTGCTGAGGCATTTTATGGCGATATTCCATATGAAATTGCTATACAGGCAATGCACAGATTGACACCTCAAATGAGAGATGTGGTTTATAAGTTTTATGATAAGTATCGACCATCTGAAACAATTATTCTGGCGCATAAAATGGCAAGTCAGTTTGTATCAGCCAATCCGATTGAGAAAGATGATGAGTTTCAAGAAAAACAAAGGATTTGTTGGACAATGGTGGTTAAAGATGAGGCTGTTAAAGCTGCCTCAAAAGATGTGGATGAATTAAACTGGAATGAAGATGTCTGTAATTCAACTGATAATATTAAACATAAAGATACAATTTCAAAAAAAATTCAAGAACTATTCAAACTATAACTATGTCAATATTTAAATTATTT
>CALBNC010000042.1 GCA_937896195.1 uncultured Gammaproteobacteria bacterium | reverse complement strand
AATTAAGCAAAAATCGTTATGTCCTATGTAAAGCCTCTTGGTATCGTTACCGCACTCATTGCCGTTGTTAGTTTGAGTTATTCTCATTTTATCCGAGCTGATATTTCATTCACTCAAAAGCCAGTTCAGCTGCAATCATCCACTAGCAATCCTATTAATAAAGTCGAATCAGGATCAATCATTTATACATTGGCTGATAAATCAGTTTTTACCCAACTTGCACTTGATACCAAGGTTCAAATGGATGTCACTGGCACGATTAATAGAGTTAAGCTTGAGCAGACCTTTACCAATCCATCAAATGATTGGGTGGAGGGTGTGTATGTGTTTCCATTGCCTGAAGATTCAGCCGTTGATCATCTTGATATGATTATTGGTAAGCGCATTATCGAAGGCCAAATTAAAGAGCGTAAAGAAGCACAGAAGATTTACAAAAAAGCCAAACAAGCAGGCAAAAAAGCCACGTTGATTGAGCAGCAACGCTCTAATATCTTTACCACAAAGGTAGCTAATATCGGCCCAGGAGAAACCATCACAATCGCCATTGAATATCAACAAGCTGTGAACATTGATAACGGCAAATTCTCAATTCGCTTTCCGATGACAGTTGGTGAGCGATATATCCCTGGCAAAGCCATTAAGACCTCACACAACAGTACAGGCAAGGCAAACAACACTCACCGCGTTAAAGATGCTGCAAAAATCACCCCATCAATTGTGAGACGTGTTGACAGACCGATTAGTCTTGCGATTAATCTAAAAGCTGGCTTTGATGCTCAGAGTATTAATGCCAGTTATCATAAGATTATTATTGCTGATATTGACAAACTAACCAAACATATCAGTCTTGATAGCGCTAAAGACAATAATCAAGCGGATCATGATTTTGAGTTAACCTGGAAAGCGCACAAATCTCTAACCCCAGAGCTTGCCTTATTTACCCAGCAGAAGGGTGATGATCATTATCTGATGCTGATGGCCACTCCGCCAGAGAACAAGGCATTTAAGCAGCTTAACACGCCAAGAGAGCTTGTCTTTATCATTGATTCTTCAGGCTCTATGCTAGGGTCTTCAATGATCCAAGCTTCTAAGGCTTTAACTCAAACCATTAATAGACTAAAGCCTACTGACAGGTTTAATATTATTGATTTTGACACAGGGTTTGATCCTTTGTTTGATAGTGCTATGCCAGCCATTAAGATAAACAAAAAACACGGTATTCGTTTTGCTAATAACTTAAGTGCTGATGGCGGCACCGAACCACTTGAAGCGATCAAATTTGCTTTTGATTCAGCAGATTCTCAATCTGATAATTACCTGCGTCAAATCATCTTTTTAACCGATGGACAAGTGGGCAATGAAGATGAGATTTTCCAAACAGTTCGCCAAAAAATTGATGAGAATCGCTTGTTTACTATTGGCATTGGCTCTGCGCCAAATTCACACCTGATGAGTACAATGGCTCAGTACGGCAAAGGTGCTTTCACTTACATTGGCGATATTAATGAAGTTGAAGTTAAAATGAATGAGTTATTTCAAAAGCTAGAATCTCCAGCGATGACTAATATCAATATCAACTTTCCAAGGGATATTCACGCTGATCAAGCGCTAGGATCAATTGCTGATCTATATAAAGGCGAAGTCATTACAGCGATTTATAAGATGAATGCTATCCCTAATAAGCTAACCATTAGTGGCAATACTGCAAACGGCGTTTTTAGCAAAAATATCAATATCACTACCAGTAACGATACAACAGGTATTGATGTGCTTTGGGCCAGACGCAAGATTGAGCAAATGATGCATGAGTACCGAGCGCAAAATAGACGAATTGATCGGGACAAGGTGCAAGCAGATATTACTAACATTGCCCTTGAACATCATCTAGTATCTAAATTTACTTCACTGGTGGCAGTGGATGTATCGCCAACAAAGCCAGCTGAACAAGTTGGCATAACTAAAGTTGTAGCTAATAAAGTTAAAGCTGCCAAGACGGCGACTAATTCACAATTTTGGATGTTATTAGGTCTTGTTCTTATAGTATTTTCAGTGCTTGCTCGTCGCAAGGTAAGATTATGAATAAATCAAGCTTATTAGCTCTTTTAGGTATTAGCACTTTTGCCTATGGTGCGTACACACCTATCAAGGCAGAGTTTGCCCAATACATGATTCAGTCAGCCTGGAGCGTTGCTAACAAAACTAGCCATCAAGTTAAACCTTGGAACTGGATGGATTCTCATCCAGTCATGCGTCTTAAATCAGCTAAGCACAACCAAGACTTAATCGTACTAGAAGGAGATACGGGTAATGTATTAGCTTTTGGACCAGGTCGTAATATTGAGTCAAATCATCCAGGTAATAAAGGCACGACACTGATCTCTGCCCACCGAGATACGCAGTTTAGCTTCCTAGAAGATGTTGTTTTAGGTGATCGCTTTGAGGTTGACTCAATTTATTCAAAAAACAACTACTATTATCAAGTCAGTGATATCAAAATTATTGACTCGGATATAGTTGACATCGATATTGGTAGTAATCAATCAGAG
>CALBNC010000041.1 GCA_937896195.1 uncultured Gammaproteobacteria bacterium | reverse complement strand
GTTAAGCGATTTATGGTGGAAGTTGGCGGTGAGATTAAAACTCAAGGCAGTTGGTTAATTGGTATTGAAACACCTTTAGGGCAAGCGCCTGTTGCTGTTGAACTGGTTGATGAATCTATTGCGACGTCGGGTAATTATCGCCAATTTTTTGTCTGGCAGGGTGATCGCTATGCCCATATCTTAGATCCTCACACTGGCCTGCCAGTAAGTAGTGATTTGTTTTCAGCGAGTGTTATTCATAAAAGCAATATGTTGGCGGATGCCTATGCAACAGCAATGATGGCAATGGGACATGCTAAGGCCGTTAAAATGGCTCAAGAGCTAAACCTTAAAACCATATTAGTTTTAAATAAATGTGCTGACCCCTGTTTGTCTAAAAATATTATAAAGATTGGATTATGAAGCCACTTGCAGAAACACTTAGACCAAAAGACTTACGAGATTTTTGTGCGCAAACTCATTTATTAAACGACGCCCACCCACTTAAGCAAGCCATTAACAATAAGCAGCTGCACTCAATGATTTTGTGGGGGCCATCAGGCGTTGGAAAAACCACCTTGGCGCGAATCATGTGCGCTCAAGTTGAGGGCTATTTTGTTCAGCTTAGCGCGGTTTTAGATGGGGTTAAAGAGCTAAGAGCGGTGATTGAAAACGCCAAAAAATATCAAAATATAGGCCAATCAACAATCCTATTTGTGGATGAAATACACCGGTTTAATAAAGCACAACAAGATGCTTTTTTGCCACATATTGAATCTGGTTTAATTACTTTAATTGGCGCCACTACAGAAAATCCATCCTTTGAATTGAATCGCGCTTTGTTATCACGTGCCAGCGTGTATGTGCTCGAAGCACTGGATGAGACTGGTTTAATGCAGATATTGCAGCGATGTATGGTGCATTTGAATTTGACACTAGATCAGGATTCGCAAGAAAAAATTGTGGTCAGTAGTTCTGGTGATGCACGCCGCTTGATTAATATCGTTGAAAAGATCGACCAGGCAAAATTAACACAACTAGACGCACAAAGCATTAGCCAATTTTTACAAGACAAGGTTTCTAATTTTGATAAGGGCGGAGACATTTTTTATCAACAGCTTTCTGCCTTTCACAAGTCTGTTCGCGGTTCCAGCCCTGATGGCGCATTATATTGGATGGCAAGAATGCTAGTAGGTGGTTGCGATCCCAAAACTATCGCCAGACGTCTGTTAGCTATTGCTTCAGAAGATATTGGCAATGCCGACCCAAGAGCGCTTGAAATCTCATTAAACGCTTGGGATGTATATGACCGATTAGGCGATAAAGAGGGTAATCGCGCCATTGCTCAAGCCGCTGTATATTGCGCCGTTGCACCAAAGTCTAATGCGCTTTATAAAGCCTTTAACCAAGCAATGGCCGAGGCACACGAAACGCATGATTTGCCTGTGCCAAAACATTTATGTAATGCACCAACAGGGCTCATGAGTGATTTGGGTTATGGGCAAGATTATCGCTACGCTCACGACGAGGCAGATGGTATTAGTCATGGCCAAACTTATTTCCCAGAGGCACTGGGTGAGTCGTGTTACTATCAGCCCACTGATCGAGGGTTAGAGATTAAAATCGCAGAAAAACTTAGAAAAATACGAGGAAAATTATGACATTATTGCCCACTGTTTTAGCCATCGGCATCGGCGCCACTATCGGCGCTAGTTTGCGTTATTATTTAACTCAATTTATGAATGCCACGATGGGGTCCGCTTTTCCTTATGGCACCTTGAGCGCTAATATTATCGGCTCTTTCTTGGCAGGTATTTTGGTGGTGGTTGTTATAGAAAAAGCGGCCTTAAATGAAGTTTATCGGCTCATGTTGTTAATTGGCTTAACGGGTTCTTTAACCACTATGTCGACCTTATCTTGGGAGTCGGTAGAGATGATTAGCCTAGGTCATTATGGCCAGGCTGGAATCAACATTTCATTTAATGTGGTGCTGTCTTTAATAGCGGCAGGTTCAGGTGTTGCGTTGACTAGATATTTTTTGTCTAATTAAGTTTTTGTTCAATCGCATCAAATAAAACGCCAGCAATATTAAGATTAAATTGGGCATCTAGCTCACGAATACAAGTTGGGCTAGTGACATTAATTTCGGTGATATAGTCACCAATCACATCCAGCCCAACAAACATAAGTCCTTTATCTTTCAGAGTGGGTGAAATTTGGTCGCATAAGTAGCGATCTCTTTTACTTAATGGCTGTCCAACGCCAGTTGCACCCGCAGCTAAATTACCCTTAAAGCTACCTTCAGCAGGCATGCGTGCTAACGCATAATCAATGGGCTGGCCATCAATCAGTAAAATGCGTTTATCACCCTGGGATATTTCTGATAAAAATTCTTGAGCCATAATGGGCGAGCTGCCATGATGGGTTAGATAATCTAACACTTCAGTAATATTATCATCACCTTGTTCGAGCTTAAAGATGTCTTTTCCACCCATGCCGTCCAAAGGTTTAACGACACTAACCCCTTGTTTTTCAATGAATTTCTTTAGTTGATCTTGGTTACTACTAACCAATGTTTTGGCGATGCAATGTGGAAAGTTAAGCGCAAAAATTTTTTCATTGGCATCTCTTAAAGATTGAGGCTTGTTAACGACTAACACGCCTTTTTTCTCAGCTTGCTCAAGAAAATAAGTGGCGTAAATATAGTTCATGTCAAAAGGCGGATCTTTGCGCATAAGGATGACATCAAAACTCTCAAGTGACAACTCAACTTCCTCTTCTTTATCGAACCAATGTTGAGCATGATCAAAAACTTGAGTTTTGGCACAAGTGGCAAACATCTCTGCATTTTTTGCAAACATATTCTGGGTGTCAAAGGTGTAGATTTCCCAGTTTCGCTTAGTTGCTTCTAACATCATTGCTAAAGAGGAATCTTTATAAGGTTTAATGTCTTTGATGTCATCCATCACGACGGCAAGTTTAATTGGCTTCATGATCTATATTATAGGTTATGTATACCCAGTTTGCCAAAGCTTGGTTTAAGTTATTGATAAATCAGAATAAAGCATGTTAGAATGAAAGCTTGAGGAGAAATAAAAAGCTTGGCATATTCAACCCTAACACTAGAACACCCAGAAACTAAAGAAGTCAAGATTGCGCCTGTGGGCTTCTCTTGGACAGCATTGTGTTTATTTTTTTGCCCCGCCATCTATCGTCGTGACTGGAAGTCTTTTGCACTGATGTTTCCCTTATGTGTTTTGACTTTAGGCTTAGCTAATATTGTATTTTTCTTTACCTATAATCGACTCTACGTTAAACATTTGCTTTCTAGAGGCTATATTATAACTGTGCATGGTGTTAGTGGCGTTAACCAATCTCATTTTTAATAGTGGTAAAATCGTAAATTAGACTAGACAAGTGTCCAATAACAGCATATAATCACGCCACTTTAGTGCGGGGTGGAGCAGTTCGGTAGCTCGTCGGGCTCATAACCCGAAGGTCATAGGTTCAAATCCTGTCCCCGCTACCAAATTAAGTCTTTTTTGGTCTTTTTATGACCATTAGAGCAGGCAAAGACCCCCTTTTTAGGGGGTTTTTGTTATGTAGAAAAAAACGATTAGCAAGAATTAGGCGGTAGGTGGCGCTAAGTAAATAGGCGAACGCCTTAGTTGTTCAGATAGCTTTTTGCTAAGCAGACAAAGGTTAAATAGAAGCAAAATAAATGGCAAAAATAACAGAAAAAATTACTGATTTGATTAACCCTGTACTTGAAGACATGGGTTATGAATTAGTGGGTGTAGAATATGCTGCTGGTGGCAAGCATACTATTTTGCGAGTTTTTATTGATACAGATAATGGTATTGGTATTGATGATTGTGAAAAAGTATCACACCAATTAAGCGCCATTTTCGATGTGGAAGACCCAATTGCGAGTCAATACAATTTAGAGGTATCATCGCCTGGTATTGAAAGACCCTTGTTTCATATTGGTCACTACCAGCGTTTTTTGGGCAATGATGTTAGCCTACGTTTGGTTAGGCCAATTAATGGTCAGCGTAAATTTAAAGGGGCAATTGGTAGTGTTAGTGAAGTGAACCATACCATTGAGTTAGTAACAGAATTAGGTCCAATTACATTGGATATTGATATGATTGAAAAAGCGAATTTAATCGCTGATTTTTAGGAGAAATACATGGACGGTAAAGAATTATTTTTGATAGTTGAGGCAATCTCTAATGAAAAAAACATCTCAAAAGAGGATGTGTTTGAATCATTAGAAGAGGCGCTAGCAGTCGCTACAAAAAAACGTAAAGAGATTGATGCTCATGTAGAAATTGACCGTAAAACTGGTGAATTTCACACATTCAGACAATGGATGGTAATCGACGATAAAGAAAACTTTGTGGATGATGATGGTACGCCATTTGATTCAGAGCTACATATTTATGAAAAAGACTCTAATGGCGTTGCTGTTGATGATTTTGTGCGTGAGCCAATTGAAACTGAAGCGTTTGGTCGTATTGCAGCGCAAATTGTTAAGCAAGTTATTATTCAAAAAGTTCGTGAAGCGGAAAGAGAAGTTATTGTTCATGATTACACTCAGCGTGTTGGTGAAGTCATCATGGTTACTGTGAAGCGTGTTGACCGTGGCAATGTTTATGTTGACATGGGTGGCGTTGATGGCATGATTTCTAAGTTTGACTTAATTCCTAATGAGTCAGTCCGTAAAAATGATCGATTGAGAGCTTATATTAAAGAAGTCAAATCATCAGTTCGTGGTGCACAAATTTTCTTATCTCGTACTGTTCCAGAAATGATGATTCAGTTATTTGAAATGGAAGTGCCAGAAATATCTGAAGGTGTTATTGAAATTATGGGTTGTGCTAGAGATCCTGGATTACGCTCAAAGCTTGCAGTTAAAGCAAAAGATAAGCGCTTAGATCCAATCGGGTCTTGTATTGGTATGCGTGGCGCACGAGTTCAGGCGGTTTCAAACGAGCTTAATGGAGAACGTGTTGATATCATCCTATGGGATGAAGACCCAGCACAGTTTGCTATTAATGCAATGGCGCCAGCAGAAGTAAGCTCTATTGTTGTTGACGAAGATCGTAATTCAATGGATATCGCAGTTGACGAAGATCAACTAGCTTTGGCGATCGGTCGTGGTGGTCAAAATATTAAATTAGCAGCGCGTCTAACGGGTTGGAAGCTAAATGTTATGTCAATAGCAGATGCTAATGAAAAGCAAGCTGAAGAAACGCAAAAAGCAAGTGTCAAACTAGCAGATAAGCTAGGAGTTGATAGTGAAGTAGCCAGCGTACTATTAGAAGAAGGCTTTACGAGTGTTGATGATATTGCAGATGCAGATGCCGCACTTCTAGAAGGAATTGAAGAGTTTGATGCCACGATGGTTGAAGAATTACAAGAGCGAGCTGCGGATGCGCAGTTAGTGCAAGCCCTAGGTGATGCCGATGCTTCTGAAGCATTAAGGAGTGTTGAGGGTGTGGACGCCGATTTGGCAGAGGCCTTAATTGAAGCAGAGATCACCACGGTAGATGAGCTAGCAGAGTTGTCTATTGGTGAATTGCTTGAGATTCAAGTTATGGACAAAGAAAAGGCCTCAGGTGTTATCATGACAGCAAGAGAAAACGAAGGGTGGTTTGATTAATAACGGATATTAGTAAGAAACGTTCATTTAATCATTATAAAAACAGGCAAGCATTATGGCACATACAGTTGAAACATTATCCAAACTACTGAAAAAGACACCCGATGAGGTGATCACAATTCTGACGAATGCCGGAATTGAGGGTAAAAAAGCAGATTCTGATATTTCCGCTGAGGAAAGAAAAATTCTAATGGGTAATTTGTCTAAGCGCTCTTCAAGCAAATCTAGCATGTCGGTTTCACGTAAGCCTAGTAGCAAAACCACGAGCGGGGAAAGTGGCGGCGTTCAAGTTCAAATTAAGAAAAAGCGTGTTAAGCAAGTAGCTGTTGAAACAGAGACCGTTGTTAATGAAGCGGCACAAGCAGCACAGGCGGCTCTTGATGCAGGACGTGATGCAGACGAGAAATTATTAGCTCAAGATGCAAAACGTTTAGAAATGACGCGTTTACAAAAAGAGCAAGCCGAGGCTTCAAAGGCGCCAAAAGAGGTAGCCAGTGAAGAGAAGGAAACTGTAAAAACGGAAGAAAATCTTGCTAAAACTGCTAAAGAAGAAAAGCCAGCAGATGAGAAAAAACCTCAGAGACAACGCACTACGACTAATAACAAAGAACCTGGCCGCAGACAACTTCATGTAGCTAGACACAATCCAAATCGTAAACTGAAAAAGAAAGATAGGACTCGATTAAGTCAAAAAACTCAAGAAGAGCAAGCACAGCACGGCTTCCAAAAGCCAGTTGAGAAAGTCATGCATGACATTGCTGTTCCAGAAAATATTAAAGTAAGCGATCTTGCCCAGAAAATGACGACTAAGGCTGGCGAAGTCTTAAAAGTGTTAATGGGTATGGGCGTTATGGCCACACTAAATGATGTGCTTGACCAAGACACAGCTCTATTAGTAGTTGAGGAAATGGGACATACTGGTGTTGTCAGCGTTGAAGAAACTGTTGAAGACACATTAATTGAAAAGTCAAAGCCAACTGGTGATCAAAGCGCTAGACCACCTGTGGTTACTATTATGGGCCACGTTGATCACGGCAAAACTTCTCTATTGGACTACATTCGTAAAGCTAAGATAGCTGACGGTGAAGCTGGTGGAATTACTCAGCACATTGGTTCGTATCAAGTCGATACTGATAATGGCAAAATTACGTTTATTGACACTCCAGGACATGCGGCATTCTCAAAAATGCGTTCACGCGGTGCTAATGCAACTGATATTATTATTTTGGTTGTGGCTGCGGATGATGGTGTTATGCCTCAGACGATTGAGTCTATTAAGCATGCTAAAAAA
Source organism: uncultured Gammaproteobacteria bacterium (assembly GCA_937896195.1). Classification (GTDB taxonomy): domain Bacteria; phylum Pseudomonadota; class Gammaproteobacteria; order PS1; family Pseudothioglobaceae; genus Thioglobus_A. The sequence continues at coordinate 10,299 of CALBNC010000041.1, read as the reverse complement.
GCAGGTGTACCAATTATTGTTGCTATTAACAAAATTGACAAAGAAGGTTCAGATTTAGAAAAAATTAAGCAAGTTCTATCAACCTATGATGTAATCTCAGAAGACTGGGGTGGCGATGTGATGATGGTTCCAGTATCAGCCCATACTGGCGAAGGTATTGATGCATTGCTTGAAGCGATTACGTTAACTGCAGAAGTATTAGAATTTTCAGCAGTAATTGATGCGCCAGCAAACGGCATCGTATTAGAAGCTCGTTTAGAGAAAGGCCGTGGCAAGGTAACGACAATCTTAGTACAGTCTGGTACTTTAAAGAAAGGCGATATTATGATTGCTGGTTTAGAGTACGGCAAGGTTAAACAAATTGTGAATGATCAAGGTAAGGTCCTTAAAGAAGCTGGGCCATCTATGCCTGTTGAAGTACTAGGATTATCGGGGGTTCCAAACTCTGGCGACGAAGTATTGGTTGTTGAAAGTGAGCGTGAGGCTCGTGAAGTTGCCGACTTTAGAAAAGCTAAAGAACGTGAAGCAGAATTACAAAGACAACAATCTTACAAAATGGAGAACTTCTTACAAAAAATGGAAGAAGGCCATGTTTCAACAGTTAACGTTTTACTTAAATCTGATGTTCGTGGTTCAGCTCAAGCGCTGGTCGAGGCTTTAGAAGAATTATCAACTGATGAAGTCAGGGTAAAAGTAGTGTCGAGTGGTGTTGGTGGTATTAATAATACTGATATTAACTTAGCATCAGCTTCAGAAGCTTTAGTGCTTGGTTTCAATGTTCGTGCTGACGCAGTAGCTCGTAAAACAGCAGATAGTGAAGGTGTTCGCATTGAATATTACTCAATTATTTATAACTTAATCGACGATGTTAAAGCTATCATGAGTGGCTTGTTAAGCCCTGCATTGAGTGAAAACATCATTGGTATAGCAAATGTGAAGGATGTATTCAGATCACAAAAATTGGGTGATATCGCCGGTTGTATGGTTGAAGAAGGTACAGTTAAAAAAGACTTACCAATTCGTGTTCTACGTGATAGTGTTGTGATCTTCGAAGGTGAATTAGAGTCATTAAGACGTTTCAAGGACGATGTTAAATCAGTTAAATCTGGTACTGAGTGTGGTATTGGTGTTGCAGGTTATAACGATGTTCAGCCAGGCGATCAAATCGAAGTCTTTGAACGTGTTGAAACTGCACGTAGCCTATAGCACCCATGGAACAAAAAGATTCCTTTAGAATTGAGCGTATTAACGAGCTAATTCGTCGTGAATTAGTGACTTTATTAAAGAACGAAACTAAAGATCCTAGACTGTCTAGTGTTGTCATTACTGACGTATTAACCAGTCGTGATTTGAGCGCTGCAAAGGTCTTCTATACTGCATCCGAAGAGGATAAGGTAGCTGTTGAGCCACTGCTTAATAAAGCCGCTGGATTTTTTCGATCACGTCTATCAAAAACAGTTGACTTGCGTCATACACCCGCTTTGAGGTTCATTTTTGATCCTGCACCTAATAACGGCGCAAGAATCGATGATCTACTTTCTAAACTGTAAGTTCAGCCATGTCAAGGCGCAACCCTAAAGGTAGAGAGATTAATGGTATTGTCTTGTTAGATAAAGACACTGGCCTAAGTTCAAACGCCGCTTTACAAAAAGTTAAACGACTTTTTTTTGCTAAAAAAGCAGGACATACGGGTAGTCTAGATCCACTTGCTAGTGGCATCCTTCCGATTTGCCTGGGACAAGCAACCAAGGTAGCTCAATTTTTATTGGATGATGATAAGCGCTATTTTGTGCGCGGTAAATTAGGTGAAAATACGGATACTTACGATTGCGAAGGTGTCGCGATTAAAACACAACCATTTAAGCAGCTGAATCAAGATGAAATCATGGCGGCAGTCTTGAGTTTTAAGGGCGATATTTTGCAAGTGCCCCCGATGTATTCAGCACTCAAAAAAGATGGACAGCCCTTATATAAACTTGCTAGACAAGGTATTGAGATTGAGCGCCCTGCTCGTCCAGTGACAATCCACGATATTAATTTTATTAGCTATGAACAAGGTGTTATGACCTTGGATGTTAGTTGCTCTAAAGGCACTTATATTCGAAGTTTAATTCAAGATATTGGTGACAAGCTAGGTTGTGGCGCTCATGTTATTGAGCTGAGACGCACAGGATTTGCACATCTTGACATTAGTGAAACCATTAAATTTTGTGAATTAGAAGCGCTCGTTACTGAAGACTATCAACAGCTAGATGCGCATATTTCCCCCAGTGAGAATATGTTGCCCAATATTCAAGATGCTTCGCTAGACACACAACAAACCATTGACATTAAATTCGGACGAGCTGTTCAGTCAGATCAACTGGGAGAGCAACATACGGTTAAATTGTTTGGCCCAGATCATGAGTTTTTAGGAGTGGGAGAATTGTCACAGGATGGCGTCATTGCACCCAAACGTCTTTTTGTTTAATCTATAATTTAGCGAATGAATACTGGAGATAATAAAAAAAGCGCCTTGGTCGGCTACGGGTTTGACGATAACTTAATGCGAAGCGTTAAGGGAGATGAAGGCTTAAAAGACAGCGTTTATAATCGTGAGCGTACCCAAAGTATCGTTGATGACAATATTGAAGAGCTTTTGGATGTGGTTTTATTTTTGCTTTTGTCTACAGGTATTTATCGAATTGTTATCGGCTTGAATAATGGTGAAATCAAAATCTCTTCGGTTTTTGATCCGTTCAATGTAGAGATTCATCTTGCTGAAGATTTGCTCGAGCCTGATTATGTCTTTAATCACTTTAGCATGATTGCCCTGGACGAAAAAGAGGCCCTAATTAGGCGTTATTATAAAATGCTTGAGCATGATCATGCTTTTGAGTATTTGTCTGATGAGTGGCAGGCTGCTTTTCATCAGCGCAGTAAAGATATGAAACAATTGACTAATGAAACTGAGCTTAGATATATTGTTGAGCACATCCCAGCACTGAGAAATTTAGATGGTTATTATTTGCGTTCAGCTGTGATCAATTTATTTAACTCCACTATCTCTATGTCATTTAACTGTGATGGCACACAGATCATGTCACATAAGAAATTTAGAGAGTTTATCGAAGAATACGTATAGGAAAAAATATGAAAGTTTTAGTAATTGGCGCTGGCGGCCGCGAGCACGCCTTGGCATGGCAATGTGCGAAGTTTGATAATATTAAAGAAGTTTTTGTTGCACCTGGCAATGCCGGTACCGAGCTAGAAGACAAGCTCACTAATGTTAATATTGACGCTGAGGATATTGACGGGCTGATTAAATTTTCCCAAGATAACCAAATTGATATTACTATTGTCGGCCCTGAAGCGCCATTAGTAATGGGTGTAGTAGATCGTTTTCAAGCCCAAGGATTGGCTATTTTTGGCCCAACACAAGCGGCTTCACAACTCGAAGGCTCTAAGGCATTTTGTAAAGATTTTTTGCACCGAAACAATATTCCAACTGCTTATTATGACGTATTTACCGAGGTTGGTCCTGCGAGAGCCTATGTGCAAGAAAAAGGCACACCGATTGTGATTAAGGCTGATGGCCTGGCAGCAGGAAAAGGCGTTATTATCGCCAATACAGAAGCAGAAGCAGTGGTTGCCATTAACGATATGCTAGAGGGCAACCGATTTGGTGCGGCGGGTTCTCGCGTGGTTATTGAAGAATTTCTAGTGGGCGAAGAGGCAAGCTTTATTGTTATGGTCGATGGTCAAAATATTTTGCCAATGGCAACCTCACAAGATCACAAAGCCCGTGATAATGGTGACAAGGGCCCCAATACAGGCGGCATGGGCGCATATTCTCCAGCACCTATTGTGACTGATGAAATTTTTCAAGATGTTATGGATAAAGTTATTCGCCCAACGGTTGACGGAATGGCGCTTGAAGGTAGTCCTTATAGTGGTTTTTTATATGCCGGTTTGATGATTGATGACCAAGGAAAGTCTAAAGTATTAGAATATAACTGCCGTTTTGGTGATCCAGAAACCCAGCCAATCATGATGCGCCTTAAATCGAATTTGGCAGAGTTATGCTTACTAGCAACCCAGGGCAAACTCGATAAAGCGAACATTGAATGGGATGCGCGCTCAGCTATGGGCGTTGTACTTGCGGCCAATGGTTATCCTGGTACTTATGCATCTGGAGAAGTCATTGAATTACCGTCAGATACTAGTGATGCCAAGGTATTTCATGCGGGTACCAAAATGGATGGTAATGATGTAGTTACATGCGGTGGCCGAGTCCTATGCGCAACTGCTTTAGGTATTGACACTAAGCAGGCGCAAACAAACGCTTATCAATTGCTTGAAAAAATTAACTACCCAAGTGCTTACTTCAGAACTGATATTGGCTTTAAAGCTATCAAGTAATAAATACAATTTCATGTTTGGAATAGTGCATTAAATAAGACAATCAAGTTTGTTTTTTATTCTCTAAAAGTGCACCACATTTTGTGTTCTAAAAATCACATTGCATTGCTATAATGATCTTATGAAAATTTTAGTCGCAGGTAGTGGAATCATTGGCGTTAGTTCAGCTTATTATCTGGCTAAAGCCGGCCATGAGGTGACAGTTGTTGACCAGGAGTCTGCGTCAGCACTAAGTACCAGTTATGCCAATGCAGGCCAGTTATCTTACGGAATGTCATCCCCTTGGGCTGGCCCTGGAATTCCATTTAAGGCTATGAAATGGTTGCTGGCCAAATATGCGCCTTTAATTATCAATCCCAAGCTTACCTTTTTAACGATAAAGTTTCTATTTAAAATTTTAAGGAATTGCACCGTTGCTCGATATGAGATTAATAAGTCTCGAATGGTTCGGGTATCAAAATATTCCCAGCAGGCTATTACTGAAATGGTCAAAGAATACGATTTTGATTTCGAGCTAAGAAGTCATGGTTTGTTGCAAGTATTTAGAACTCAGGCTCAGCTTGAGGCTTCCAAAAAAGATATGGCAGTTCTAGATGCTTACAATGTTAAGTATAAGAAATTAAATGTGGAAGGTTGTATAAAGGTCGAACCTGCACTTATACATGTGAAGGATAAAATACTCGGCGGAATACACTACCTTGAGGATCAAAGTGCTAATTGCTTTTTGTTTACTAATCACTTGGCTCAGGCATGTAAGGCTTTAGGTGTTAAGTTTGATTTCAATGTCAGTATTCAGAAAATTGATTATGAAAATAAAAGCATTGTTGGCATTCAGACAGATAAGGGTCTTTATCAAGCAGATAGATATGTCATCGCTTTAGGCAGTGAGTCGACTGATATCCTTGCCCCGCTTGGTATAAACTTACCTATTTATCCAGTTAAAGGTTATTCCATAACCATGCCGATCAAGGATGATGTAGATGCCCCACAAGGTACACTCATGGATGAAACATATAAAGTAGCTATTACTCGACTTGGCGATACGATTCGCATCGCAGGTATTGCAGAACTCACAGGCTATGATAAAAGTTTGTCAAAATCAGGTGACCGTATTACTCAGTTTGTCCTTAAAGATTTATTTCCGAAAGCAGCTGAGCAGGTAGAAGACGATCACCTTTGGGCAGGTTTGCGACCAATGACACCCGATGGCACGCCAATTATTGGAAAAACACCTTATTATAATTTATTTTTAAACACAGGACATGGCACACTGGGATGGACTATGGGGCTAGGGTCAGGCAAGATTATTAGCTCAATTATTTCTGAAAAAACACCTGAAATAGATATCGAAGGGCTCGATATGTTTAGATATCAATAAACATTGCTACCCCAAATGATTGTTGTTGGTGTTGATGAAGCAGGCCGCGGCCCTTTGATAGGCTCTGTGGTTGCAGGTGCTGTTATTCTACCAGCTGAGTTTATCCTACCCGAATTGACAGATTCCAAAAAACTTAGTGAGAAAAAACGTGAAACTTTATACGCATTAATTACTCAACAGTGTCAATGGGCGGTGGGTGAATCTAGCCCGCAAGAGATAGATGAGATCAATATTCTTCAAGCCACCATGCTAGCTATACGCCGTGCAGTTGATAATCTAGATATAAAATATGATCAAGTGTTAGTAGATGGTAATCGCTGTCCAGATTTAGAGCGTTGTAAGGCGATTATTAAAGGCGATTTGACTGAGCCGGTTATTTCAGCAGCGTCAATTATTGCTAAAGTTACACGCGATCGACAGATGATAGCTCTAGATCGAAAGTACCCTCAGTATGGTTTTGCCCAGCATAAGGGCTACGGAACCAAAATACACTTGGCAGCGCTAAAACAATATGGTGCCATTAAAGATCAGCACCGGTTTTCATTCGCTCCGATTAAGCGTTTAATCGGTTAAAAAGGCGTGCCTTCCATGGCGCTGCCACCATTTAATTCTTGAATTTGGCGTTTTAATTCCGATTTTTTAGCATCAAGCTCAGTTTGTTTCTTTAATAGATCGGCTTTTTTCTGCGCCTCTATTTCTCTTTGTCGATCACGCTCAATTTCAGCAGCAGGTCGAGTTTTTAAGTAATCAAAGCGCTTAACAATTTTCTTGGCCCATTTTGCTTGTGATGCAACTTTAACAGCGCTTTGAGCTTCGCGCTTTGTTACAGCGCCCATTAAATAAACAGTTTGACCTTCAGTCATAACTCGGACTAAGGTTGGGTGGAAAACTTCTTGGTCATGAAACAATGTTTCCACTTGCGTGGTGATAACCGTGTCTTTTGAACGACTTAACAAGCCACTGTTTGGCCCAACCGTAATTTCATTAAACACTTGTTTGATTTTAGGGTCTTGAATTTTGGCTTGCTTAATGGTGTATTCAAGCACCGCATTACTAGGCACCTCACCGGTAATTAGCACGCTGTTGTTATATACCATAAAGTTAAGATGGGCATCTTCTAGCATTGGGTCTTGGCTTGGCCAAGCCAGCATTTTAAACATAATGGTTCTATCATCTAGCACCTCACCCGCACTGCGCCTGTCATTGGCGGTGGTGATAATGGTGCTCATTGTTGAGGCACCTTGAATAACAGGCAAACACGCTGTTAATAACAATGAGTTGGCAATTAATACAGCAGAAATCAGTAATTTTTTCATAAATAATTAGCGCTCGAAGGCGTCTTTAATCCAGTTTATTTCAGGATATTTTAAATCAGATTCTAGTCCAATAACATCGAACCGACAGATATATTCATCAAACTTTTGTTGACACCCAAGATAGTGCTCAGCAGCACGCATTATTTTTAATTGCTTAGTTTGGTCAACTGAGTCAGTGGCTGATCCAAAATGAGTATTTTTTCGATAACGAACTTCAACAAAAACCAATACTTGCTCGGCTTTATCAAGCATAATAATATCTATTTCACCAACCTTGGTAAGATAATTTTGTTCAATTAGCACCAGACCCTGCTGAATCAGATAATTCAGCGCAATGTTTTCTGCTTGATTGCCAATTTGTCTTTTAATACTAAACATGATCGGAACGCTTTATATTGTTGCAACCCCTATTGGAAACCTAGATGATATCACTTTTAGGGCGATTGAAATCCTAAAAAATGTAGATGTTATTCTGGCTGAAGACACACGTCATTCTAAGCGCTTGTTAAATCATTACGATATCAAAGCAGATCTATGGGCTTTTCATGATCACAACGAAAAACAAAAGTCTCAAGTTATTGTAAATGATTTACTGGAAGGTAAGAATATGGCGCTGATTAGCGATGCAGGGACGCCATTGATTAGTGATCCTGGCTACGTCCTTGTGCGCGAGGCCAAGAAAGCAGGAATTATGGTATCACCGATTCCAGGTCCTAGTGCAATGATCAGCGCCATGAGCGCCTCAGGCATAGCCAGTGATAAATTTGGTTTTTTTGGTTTTTTGCCCAATAAACAAACCGCCAGAGTTAAAGCCATTCAAGCAATTGCACATACTGATCAAACTGTCATTTTCTATGAGTCACCCAAGCGTATTTTGGCTTGTGCACAAGACTTACAGAGTGTTCTAGGTGATGAGAGAATTGTATGCTTAGCCAAGGAATTGACCAAATCGTTTGAGACCATTAAAACCGATATTCTGCCAAATTTAATCAATTATTTACAAGAAGATGCCACCCACCAAAAAGGTGAATTTGTCATACTAATTTCAAGCATTGATAAAGATGATAAAGTGGCGGGCGAGGAGCAGCTTGATAAAATATTACCAATTTTATTGGTTGAAATGGGTGCGTCAAAAGCCGCTAAACTGGCTGCCAAAATCACTAATATTGATAAAAAATATTGTTATCAAAGGGCAGTAGATATATTGGGAGATAAATCATGAGTTTTTATACACGACACATTTTCTTTTGCAATAATGAGCGTAAGGACGGCAAGGCCTGTTGTTCACAACTAGGTGCTAAGCAAATGTATCGTTATGCTAAAGACAAATGTCGCGATGAAGGTGTGATGGGCGAGGGTAAAATTGGCATCAGCGAATCTCGCTGTTTAGGTCGCTGCGAAAGTGGACCTGTAGCAGTTGTGTATCCGGATAATATTTGGTACCAGTATATTGATGAAGAGGATATTGATGAAATTATCACCGAGCATTTAGTCGGTGGAAAAGCAGTTAAACGCTTACAGATTAGCTAGTTTTTGGTATAAATTAGCTACTTTTTCCTCCATTTCAAAAATTTGCGAATTATTTTCAATCACATCAGTTGGTAGTTTTTTGGCAATTTCTAGACGCTCTTTAGCACTAATTTGCGCACTAATTTGCTGTTTTGCCGACTTTTTACTAATATTTTCACGTTTTATCAGCCTTTTTAGCTGATTTTTCTCATTACAATTAACAATTATGGCTCTATCGAACAAATAATCCAGATTTTTCTCAACTAAAAGCGGTATTTCTACAATAATGACTTTATTTTTAGTCTTTTCTATCTCCATTTGCATTTTTTCCAATATTTTTGGATGCAAAATATCTTCAATAAGCTGTTGATTGGCTTTATCTTTAAGCAAAATTTCTCGTAAAGCTTTTCGATTAAGGGTTTTGTCCGCATTCAGAATGCCATCACCAAAGCGTTCAATCAACTGGTTCAATCCCTTACTATCAGGCGTAACCACTTGACGAGAAAGTTCGTCGAGGCTAATTACTTCAGCCCCCAACTTTTTAAACAGTTGACTAACATTTGATTTACCGCAGGCAATCCCGCCTGTAAGCGCTATTTTCATGTGTTTGATTTTATCAATATTCTGCTTTAGCTATTGACAACTTATGCAAATATATCGATAATACACGCTCTTTGGTTATGTAGCTCAGCTGGTTAGAGCACGGCATTCATAATGCCGGGGTCGGTGGTTCAAGTCCACCTATAACCACCACCTATTCAAATACCCCTTTTAAGGGGTCTTTTTTTGCCCATTTTATCTATGCCTCATCTTCCTACTATTGTTGCTTAATTTTCTTAATCAATGAATATTGTAAGTGTATTTTATTAAAATTATTTGATATAAATCAATATGTTAAAGAATACAATTATATTCTTATATATTAAGAATCTTAATATCTTTATTGGCCTAGGTAGACTTTTAAGCTTTATAGTCTATATTTTAATAAAATTTATGGTTAAAACAATGACTTAGGCCAAACTTGAAATGTTTATACTTTTTAAGTATAATTGCTTTCTTTTGCATTCAAGGAAATTTAAATATGCCATCACGCAGAGATCTAGCGAACGCGATTCGCGCCCTAAGTATGGACGCAGTTCAAAAGGCAAATTCAGGCCATCCAGGTGCGCCAATGGGCATGGCAGACATTGCTGAAGTGCTTTGGAATGACCACATGAAGTACAATCCAACTAGCTCTAAGTGGGCTGATCGCGATCGTTTCGTTTTATCGAACGGCCATGGCTCAATGCTTATGTATTCATTACTCCATTTAACGGGTTTTGAATTAAGCATGGATGATATTAAAAATTTCCGTCAATTACATTCTAAAACTGCAGGTCACCCTGAGTATGGTTATGCAGAAGGTATTGAAACTACAACTGGCCCATTAGGCCAAGGTATCACCAATGCGGTTGGTATGGCAATTGCTGAGCGTACATTAGGCGCACAATTTAACAAGCCAGGTCATGAAATCGTTAATCATAATACGTATGCATTTATGGGTGATGGTTGTTTAATGGAGGGCTTGTCACATGAGTCATGTGCAATGGCCGGTACATTAGGCTTAGGTAAATTAATCGCATTTTGGGACGACAACGATATTTCTATCGATGGCCACATTGGCGATTGGATGGAGAAAGGCGTTCCAGGACGTTT
>CALBNC010000040.1 GCA_937896195.1 uncultured Gammaproteobacteria bacterium | reverse complement strand
TTTGAAAAATTAATATTATGAAAAGAAAACTCACACTAATCCTGCCTTTACTATTTACTGCAAGTATTACTCATGCAGCTCCAGATGCTGGGCAATTATTACAAGAAATAGAAAGGCAACGTGGTGCTGATCTGCCAAAGTCATCCTTACCCGTTATAGCGCCGATACCAAAAGCAATGAAAGCAATCGATGGTATTTCAGTCAGCATTGATCAATTTGTATTTGTTGGTAATACGCTGCTCCCTGATAGCGAACTAGAAAAAGTGCTTGAAAGCTATTTAAATCGAACACTTGATTTTTATGACTTACAAAAAGCAGCAGCAGATGTTGCAAAAACTTATCGTGATGCAGGTTGGATTGTTCGAGCCTACCTACCTCAACAAGATATTAAAGCAGGGCGTCTTACTATCCAAATCGTTGAAGCTGTATTCGGTGGCGTAAAATTAGAAGGGGAGAAGCCAGCACGTTTTTATTCAGATATTGCAATCAACATGATTGAAACTGCACAACCAAAGAACACATTACTCAATGGCGACAAAATAGATCGTGCCCTACTTTTATTAAATGATCTTCCCGGCATCACTGCAACGGGAACATTAACAAAGGGTGCAGGTCCAAGCCAAACAGATCTTATTATCAGATTGGCTGATGCACCATTATATACCGGCGATGTAGGCATCGATAATACGAGCAGCTATTCCACAGGTAGTGAACGTATTACGGCTAATTTAAGTGTCAATAGTCCTTTGAAAATAGGCGATCAAATCTCAACGAATATCATTCACTCTCAAGGCAATGATTACCTGCGACTAGCTTATTCCCTTCCAGTTGGAAGTGATGGTTGGCGAGTTGGAACCAGTGGTTCATATCTAAATTATGACATTGTTGAAGGTGATTTTAAAGATGCAAATATTGATGGTAGCTCATTAACTGCTGGTGTTAATGCCACTTACCCGCTTATTCGTTCAAGATTGAAGAATCTATATTTAGGTCTAAATTATGACCATAAAAGCTTTGACAATAAAGCCGATAATGTTACTACCACAGATTATTCAATTGATAATGTTGTAGTCAGTATCAATGGTAACTTGTTCGATAAACTCGGCGGTGGTGGTGCTAATAGTGCCGCACTATCAGTCACCCGAGGTGATCTTGAATTCAACAGCAAAGATAATCGACTAGGCGTTCAGGATGAACTCCAGGGTAACTTCACAAAACTGAGCTACTCCCTTAGTCGCCAACAAGTTATTAGTGATAAGGTTTCATTATATACAGCCCTTTCAGGCCAAGAAGCAAGCACGAAACTAGATTCTGCTGAAAAATTATACATTGGTGGCGCTTATGGCGTGCGAGCTTATCCGTCAAATGAAGGTGGTGGCTCAGAAGGCCAATTGGCGAACGTTGAACTTCGCTGGCGCCTACCTGAAAACGTTGTCATGACAGGATTTTACGATATTGGTCATGTTAGCAAAACAGACACAACACCAGACAGCTACACCTTAAAAGGCGCGGGTATTTCCACGTCATGGATCTCTAGCTCTGACCTCAATTTAAAAGCCACGTGGGCACGTCGTATTGGTGACAATCCAAATCCAGCCGCCAATGGTGACGACCAAGATGGCACACTTCACAAAAACCGCTTCTGGCTACAAGCCTCAATGCCATTCTAGAATATTGGAGAAATACACATGAATAAAGTTTATCGTCTTATCTGGAATGATACAAAAAGCACTTGGGATATTGCACCTGAAACAGCCAGAGCTCGTGGCAAGCGTTCAGGTGGCAGCGTTACCAGTAAAGTAGCAACGGTCACAGGGTTTATCCTCAAGCCGATTGCTTTGTCATTTGCTCTGCTCGGGATAGCTCATGCCGCCCCGGGGATTAATGAACTACCGACAGGCGGGCAGCTTTCTGCGGGTACGGCGAGTATTAGCCAAACCACAAATATAATGACTATTAATCAGTCTACCAATCGTGCAGCGGTTAACTGGAGTACATTTAATGTTGGCGCTCAAGCGACTATCAACATCAACCAGCCTACGAGCAGTAGTGTGTTGCTAAATAGAGTTAATGCCGCCAACCCAAGCCAAATATTTGGCCAAATAAACGCCAATGGACAGGTGTTTTTAACCAACCCAAGTGGTATTCACTTTGCACCGGGTTCAAGCCTTAATGTGGGTGGCTTAGTGGCCACAACACACAGCATCTCTGATACTGACTTTATGGCGGGCAATGATGTATTTAACCGTGATGGCGCAACAGGTAGCATTCTTAATGAAGGCGATTTAACAGCAGCACTTAATGGTTATATTGCCTTACTAGCACCTGAAGTAAGAAATGAAGGTGTCATCATTGCACAATTGGGTACGGTTGCCTTAGCGGCAGGTGAGGCCTTTGAATTGCAATTTGATAGTAACAACACCTTAGCCAATATCCGTATTGAGCCAGCTACGATTGACGCCTTAGTCGAAAATGGCAATGCAGTACACGCCCCTAGCGGTCTTATCATATTATCTGCTCAAGCTATTAATACCCT
>CALBNC010000039.1 GCA_937896195.1 uncultured Gammaproteobacteria bacterium | reverse complement strand
TGGATGTGTTTGCGTTGCTTGTACGGGAGAGATGAGCACAAAATCTACTCCTAAGGATTGAGCTTTTAACGCTTCATTTAGATCATGGGTTGAAGCACCGAGTATCTGCTCCGCCTCACAGGGCCTTTCTTTTAAGTTGAGCATTTCATTGGCGGTGAGATGCCATCCATCACAATAGTCTTCCTTGAAAGTTTTATTTGGGATATTCAATAATAACTTGACGTTAACTTGATGACATTTGTTGTAAAGTTGTTGAATAAAGTCGCTATTTAGTTTAACTTTGCTACGAAGTTGTATAAGACTAATGTCTTGTTTAAGTTTTTCGTCAAATTTTTTCATCCATGTATTACTTTGATGCTCACTCGATGGCGTGATCCAGTATTTGTTAGGCAATATGACTGAATTGATAAAATCTTTCATGGTTGGCAATAAGTTAAAGTGAGTCAAATGCTCAATACCACTCCAAGTGATTTCTTGACCTTCAACCCCAATGGGTGAGTTTTGGTATTGATTAATATTGTAAATACTTAATTTTATCACTCTATCGGGGTATTGATAAGTCAGGGTTTGGTGACGCGATAAATCAGTCACAACAACGCCAAGTTCCTCGTGTAACTCCCTGATAATAGCCTCTTGATCAGATTCTTGTGGCTCAACTTTACCGCCAGGAAGCTCCCAAAATCCACCCATAAATTGGTGATCCTGGCGTTTGGCAATGAGTATTTCATTGGCAGGATTTCGCAATACACCGACGACGGCCTTGATTGTCTTCATTTGTTCAGCTAATGGTAAAATAAGCCTTATTTTAATTTGTAAGTCTTTTGAACATAGAACAAAAAATTCAATTACTCAAGCCTCATGCGCATTTACTCTCTGGTAATTTGATGGGCATTGAGAAAGAGGGTCTGCGCGTTTCTAAGAAAGGCGGCCTATCACAAGCGCCACATCCTAGCGCGTTGGGCTGCGCGCTAACCCACCCTAATATCACCACAGATTTTTCCGAATCTTTGTTAGAGCTAGTGACCCCACCTTTATCCAGCGCCAAGTCTGTTTTGGATTTTCTGAAAGATACACAGCATTATCTATATTGTCGACTACCCAAGGATCAGAGTTTTTGGCCAGCCAGTATGCCTTGTGTTATGCGTGGCAAAACCTACATTCCTATTGCCCAGTATGGATCCAGTAATCGTGGCAAGATGAAAACAGTTTATCGTCAAGGCTTGGCAAATCGTTATGGAAGTGTGATGCAGGTTATTGCAGGTATTCATTTTAACTATTCATTTTCTGAAAAATTTATTGAAAAGTTTTGTGCGGTATCTATCAATGATCATAATAAAGATGAAGCTTATATGGCATTGACCCGAAATTTGGTGCGCTATGGGTGGATTGTGCCTTACTTATTCGGCACTTCACCTGCTGTTTGCAAATCATTTTTAAAAGGCTATCGTCAACATTCTTTGGTTGAATTTAACGATTCAACTTTATATGAGCCTTACGCCACTTCTTTGCGCATGGGCGATATCGGTTATCAAAATTTGCGTGAAGATGAGGCAGGTGTAAAGGCCAACTACAACTCATTAAGTCATTATATTCATTCGCTTAAATCGGGAATGGCCACGACATGCAATGCGCATGAAAAGCTTGGCGTTAAGGTAGACGGAGAGTATCAGCAACTTAATACTAATATCTTACAGATTGAAAATGAATATTACGCCTCTGTTCGACCTAAGCCTTTGGTGGAGTCTGGAAAGAAGCCACTCGATAGTTTGAGAGATAAAGGCATTGCTTATGTTGAATTAAGGTCGTTAGATATTAATTCTTCTTTGCCATTAGGAATTGACGAGCAACAGATTCACTTTTTAGAAGTATTTTTACTATTTTGTTTATTAAAAGACTCTCCTGCTATTTCTACTCGAGAACAATTTGAAATTGATAATAACGACAAGTTAGTTGCACACGAAGGTCGCAGGCCAAATTTGAAAATTAAGTGCCGATCTAAAGAGGTATCAATTGCTGAGCTTGGCGCTCAAATAGCCACAGACTTAGCATCATGTGCCACTCTGTTTGGCGCGACATATGTGCAAGAAGTAGAAGTGATTGCCCAGCGCTTTAATAATCCAGATCTAACACCATCTGCGCAAGTGTTAAGCAGTATGAAAAAGCAAGGCCAAGGATTTTTTGACCATATCAATATGTATGCGAAGCAATATCGACAAGATTTTTTATTGCATGATATTAACCAGGCACATTTTGATTATTTAGACGCTCAGGCGCAAGCATCTTGTAAACAGCAGCGTGAGATTGAAGAGTCTGATACTATAAGCTTCGATCAATATCTAACACAATACTTTAACCAGGTTTAAACATGAGTAGTAGCGAATCAACCATTTGTGCGCTGGCCAGTAGTATTGGTAAAGGCGGTATTGGTGTTGTGCGTGTTTCTGGCCCATTGAGTCAAACGATTGCTCAAAAGATGCTGGGCTTTGTACCCAAGCCTCGTTATGCTTATTATGGGTCATTTTTTGATAATAATCATACGGAAGTTGACAAAGGTATTGCGCTATTCTTCCCAGGGCCAAACTCTTTTACGGGCGAAGATGTGCTCGAATTTCAAGGCCATGGCGGCATGAGTGTTATGCGTTCTTTAATAGAGTCCTCGATTGCTTTGGGTGCCAAACCAGCTGAGCCGGGTGAATTTTCGAAGCGTGCTTTTTTGAATGGCAAAATGGACCTGGTACAAGCTGAAGCGGTAGCAGATATTATTGAAGCTAATTCTGAGCAGGCTTCGCGCTCCGCACTAAGATCTTTGTCCGGTGTGTTTTCAAAACAAGTTAACGCGCTAACTCGCTCTATTATCGAATTACGTGTCTTTGTAGAAGCAACGATTGATTTTTCAGACGAAGAGATTGATTTTTTACAATCTGAACAAGTTAAAGAAAAAACACAGAACATTCAAGAAGAAATCCAAAAAATTCTTCATTCTGCTACACAGGGTGCTATCTTGCGTGAGGGTTTAAATGTGGCTATTGCTGGCAAACCCAATGCTGGAAAATCATCTTTATTAAACGCATTAACTCAACGCTCTAGCGCCATTGTGACAGATATTGCTGGCACGACAAGAGACGTGCTGCGCGAGACCATACATATTAACGGTATGCCACTTAATATTATTGATACCGCAGGATTACATGAAAGCCAGGATGTAGTTGAAAAGGAAGGAATTAGGAGGGCGATTGACGCAATTGCTAAAGCAGATGTAGTGTTAATGATGTATGACGCTCAGGACCAAGCCCCTGATTTCTCCGTATTGCCTGAAACTGTTGATCCTAAAAAATTATTAATCATTAAGAATAAAATTGATCTCACGGGTGAGAAAGTTGAACGAACTGTTGAAAATAATAAAACACAACTATCTATTTGTGCAAAAGATATTAAAGGAGTCGACTTGTTAAAACAAGAACTGGCGGATAGAGCCGGACTTGATAGTGGCGCAGAAGGGGTGGTATTGGCACGTAAGCGCCATATCATTGCTCTTGAAGAATCACTAGAATCTATTAGTAATGCTTTAATGCAGCTCGATGGCGGCGCCATTGAGTTAATGGCAGAAGATCTTCGCCATGCTGGGCATGCCATGGGCAGTATTACTGGCGAGTTTTCTTCAGATGATCTATTGGGCGAAATTTTCTCTTCTTTTTGTATTGGTAAATGATGAAGATTCAATATAAATTTTATCTATACTTTATAGTAACAGTCTTACTTTCACCGTTTCTGTTTACTGAGATTTCCTTAGTATACAAAACCCAAAACATTATTGACGCCTTCTTAGTTGTTTTGATTTTGCTGATTTATTTTGGTTTATACCTTGCTATTCGCAAAGATTTTCTCTTGCCCTTTGCTAATTTACAAAAATGGGTGACAGGCTTTAAATCTAACCAAAATATACG
>CALBNC010000038.1 GCA_937896195.1 uncultured Gammaproteobacteria bacterium | reverse complement strand
GAAGATCTCATTAACGACTTAAAGCAAGCGCTAGGATAAACCTTAATCTAAATAGTAGATATAAGCTAGATTCAATTAATAAGTGCAACACTTTGGTTAAAAATAGTTAAAAACACTTCATTAGGAGTTTTGTACCCTAATAATTTTCTTGGCCTGTTGTTTAATTTATTGATAATCATATTTATAGTGTTATTATTGATCATGTTAAAGTCTGTTTTTTTAGGTAGGTATTGCCTTATCAACTTGTTGTTATATTCATTTAACCCTCTTTGCCAAGGCGAATAAGGTTCAGCAAAGAAAAAGTCTGCGTCGAGTTTTTTAGAGATTTGTTGATGTTCAGTAAACTCTTTTCCATTATCAGAGGTTATTGTCTTTACCAGTTCTTTAAAAGGGGCCAGAAGATTGATCATCTGTTTCCGTATAGATTCTGCTTTTGTCCCATCTGTCCTGGCCATGAGCTCAAATTGGCTTTTACGCTCTGTAGCGGTAAGAATGGCTGATTTATGGTTCTTGCCAACAATAGTATCTACTTCCCAATCCCCAAAGCGCCCTTTGGTGTTTACCACTTCCGGTCTTTTATCTATCATTGTCCTATTGGGTATCTGTCCTCTTTGGTGTTTTGTGAGTGATCGTTTCTTGCGCCATCTACGGGCTGTCCGTAAATGTTTGTACAACAGCCCTGATCGTGATTGGTCCCAGTAGATATACTGATAGATGCGCTCTACAGAGACCATTGCAATACCTTTCAAATCACATCTGCCCTTTATTTGTTCTGGCGACCATTGTTTTTGTGTCATGGCTTTATCAATGTATTGTTTCATCGACGCATCGAAAACGCTATGTTTATAAGATTCCTTTTTTCGCTCTACACTTATTAATTGAGCAAAACCAGCCTTATAAACACGTTTTTTACTGTTGCGTTTTATTTCCCTGCTTATAGTGCTTTTATGTACCCCTAACTCTTTGGCTATTCGTGTAATTGTAAAATTTGCCTTTAGATACGCTTCTATTTGGTATCTTTGAGGGTCGGTCAATTGTTGGTAATTCATCGGCAATCAGATTTTTTTCAAATATCGGAAAGCATGCTTTCCGATATTTGTTATCTGTTGCACTTATTGTTTGAACTTAGTACTTTTTAAAATGTGTCTTTTACAAAGTTGGTATGGATTAAGCGATTATGAAGT
>CALBNC010000037.1 GCA_937896195.1 uncultured Gammaproteobacteria bacterium | reverse complement strand
AAGGCTGATGATATAAAAAATCTTTGTTTTGTTTTCATTATTACTCCTTGTTGTGTAAAACGCTCGCCTGTGGCGAGCGACTTATTAAAATTCATACGTTAACTTAGCTGTATTAACTGCTGACGCGCTTTTAACTTTATTACGCTCAATAGCAAATGTCACGCCTTCAGCAGGGGCTACACTGTAAGTAAAACCTGACTGGTCACTATTCGCTCCTTCATCCTCTTCACTCTTGGCAAACACAATATTTGCATCCATGCCTGCTAAAGTATGCGCATACGCCGCTTCAACATGTGTACCCACGAAATCAACACCTGTCGTACCCACAGTTACTTTTTCGTAAGCAACGCTCATGCCATTACCCGCATCAAATCCTGCACGCATTGCTTTTGATTTACCAATACCTGATGTGCCATCATCAAAATGATCATAACCAACACTAAACATGTCAGTTGCATAACCAATTGTAAAACCGCTGTCATTATTAGTATCTTTGTATGAATACGCAGATACTTCAATACCACCAATATCAGTTGCTAACATAATTAAATCCTTACCGCCAATATCTGCGCCAGTCACACCTTTAGTTAAAGGATCGGTAATCATGCCTGTGGCAAAACCACCAAATGGCACACCGATGCGGCCAATTGAGGCAGAAAAGTTTTCATTGTTGTAGTTAATCATCGCCTCATCAAAGATAATGTTGTCGTCAGAGTCGCCCTTTCTCTTAATGGTTACTGAGCCATCAAATTGCTCATTTACCGCATGTGAGATGGTCAATTTTGCATCACCCCAAGTAGTCTTGCCTGATGACGTGTATTCTGCACTTAACTCACCACTAATAGTCGTTGCTGACGCGGCAGTTTCTAGTGCTGTAATACGATCTTTTAATGCATCCATTTCTGTGCCTGAAAATGCAGAAGTTGTTGCGCCCATAGCCAATACGCCTAGTGTTATAATATTATTTCTTTTCATGATGTATCCTATATTGTGTTTAGAATTGCTGCAAACCTATTCCAGTAGATTTGCAGCACCTTTTCTTGATGTTTTCACATCGCTCTCAAACTTACCTTTTATTATTTTTTTTATTACTTAAATTTCTCCATATTTTAATTATTGATATAATATATCATAAATGCAATAGTATTGCAATTATAA
>CALBNC010000036.1 GCA_937896195.1 uncultured Gammaproteobacteria bacterium | reverse complement strand
GACAAGAGGTTGGCTCACCAAAATGTGCAATAACCCAAGTTTGTGTCGTTATGGCCATGCTAGGTGGTGCATTTCTGACCTTAATCATTATTGGCTTAGTAATGAATTACATGCCAGGCGTATAAACTCTTACCTTTAAAAACCAAAAAAAAAGCGCACTAAAAAGTGCGTTTTTTTATTAATAATGGGATAGAGAGCCCAGGTATCTACTATAGATTAACTTGCATTCAAAGCAGAGAAGCTTTAGAAATTTAATAGTATTTAACCGATATCTAATTATCTTGGTTGGTGATTTTTCTTATAATGCTTTTTATACTCTTGAGATGGCAACAGCTCTTCATCATATATATATCCTGCGATTTGTCTAACATCCTCTTTCGCAAAGCCTAACTTAGGCATTAAACCAAATTTATTAATCGCTCCTGGCATCAGTGAGATGTCTCTGCTTGGCTCCTCAACCCATTCAACTACTTGTTCGATAAAGTCTTGTCGATCTGGATATGCTTTTATAACGTGATCCTTCACAGCGTAAATCGGTGGCGCCAACTTGACTGATGAGGTAGCCACATGACAAGATGCACACATAGATAAAAATTTGGCCGAAGCATCTTCATCTTTAGCATAAAGTGGCAATGAGGTTGCGAAAGCAATCATTGTTATAAATATTGTTTTCATAATGTAGCCTAATCTTATAGTTTATTTAGGGGTGTTAATTAGGGAGTGTAAATTAAACTGTGTAAATCCTTAAAAGCATTTGATTCTATAAAATCAAATGTATTGAAAAATAAGGAGAAACACAAATGGGTTTAATCAACCGCAATGAGCCAAAAAGACAAATTAAAACAGGGGAATTTACCTCGCTTGATAACATTACCGATGAATTTAAAAACATTCTAAAAGAATTTATCCAAACTGCCAGTGAAGCAGAGTTATCCAGTCATCTTGGTTATCAAAAACATCAACTATCACCACAAGACGATACTAATAATCCAAATTATCGTAATGGTCATAACAAAAAGACATTAAAGTCTAAATATGGCAATATCGATGTTGCCATTCCCTTAGAGCGGTTGATTTTCTGAATAATTACCAAGATATTCTCCAGTTTAGTGTACACATACTGTACACAACTAGAAATAAGCAACTGAAAAGCACATAGGTATTACACTTGGAAAATCCAAGCAACCTCTTGTACTGTTTGAAATGAAGATATGGTGGCCGCACCTAGAATTGAACTAGGGACACAGGGATTTTCAATCCCTTGCTC
>CALBNC010000035.1 GCA_937896195.1 uncultured Gammaproteobacteria bacterium | reverse complement strand
AACCGCATCTGTCACACCTTCTCAAGGCGAGTTTGATATTAAAAAGTACGCCCTGCCAATTGTTATTATTGTGATATTGTTAATTTGGCTGTATTAAATACCCCCAATTAACTAATACTAAAAACTATAGAAAAAGCATTAAAAGGTGGAAATTTTTGCCAAATTTGAGGCGTAAAAAATTTGAAAAGGCAGGGGCTTACTGGAGTAAGTGACTGTTTTTGAGAATTACAACAACAAGGCCTTTGGTAAAAAGTACCCTGATTTAGTCGAAAAAGCCATCCATATGAAGCTCTGTTAAATCGCTAAAACCGCCAATATGTTTACCATCAATAGTGAGTTGCGGAACCATTCTGGCACCGTTAGTCACTTTTGAAAATTCCACCATATTTGCTCGATCTTCGTCAATCATCTTTTGTTCAAATGGTAAATTCCACTTGGTTAATAGCTCTTTGGTTTTTACGCAAATGGGGCACGTGTTGGTTGAGTAAACGACAATTTTCATCTTTATCCTTGAAGTGCTTCAACCACTAAATCACCCATCTTGCTGGTGCCAACAACGCTATCGCCTTTTGCTGCGATATCTTGAGTACGGTAGCCTTGATCCAGAACCGTATTAACCGCTGAATCAATTTTGTTGGCCAGTGATACTTGGTCAAGCGAATAGCGCAACATCATAGATACTGACAAGATCGTAGCCAAAGGATTGGCGATATCTTGGCCAGCAATATCTGGTGCAGAACCATGAATTGGCTCATACATACCGAAACCATCTTTGTTTAAAGAGGCACTTGGTAGCATACCAATTGAGCCAGTCAGCATCGCAGCACAATCAGACAATACATCACCAAATAGATTTGAAGTAACCATAACATCAAATTGCTTGGGCGCTCTAACCAATTGCATGGCTGCATTGTCCACATACATATGAGAAAGCTCAACATCTGGATAATCTTTAGCCACATCAATCATAACATCACGCCATAATTCGCACACTTCTAACACATTGGCTTTATCGACCGAACAAACACGTTTATCGCGTTTTTGTGCAATTTTAAAAGCTGAATGTCCAATACGTTTAATTTCAGACTCAGAATAAGTGGCACTATTAAATCCATAGCGTTCACCATTGCGAATTTCGATACCGCGAGGCTGGCCAAAATAAATACCTGACACTAATTCACGTACAATCATCAAATCCAAGCCAGAAACAACCTCTTCTTTAAGCGTTGAAGCGCTAGCTAGTTGTGGATACAAAATAGCCGGACGAAGGTTTGAAAATAAATCCATCTCAGCACGTAGGCCAAGTAACCCACGTTCAGGACGAAGGCCGCGCTCTAACGCCTCCCATTGATAGCCACCCACAGCACCGAGTAAAATCGAATCGCACTCATGAGCAGCATCCAAAGTTGCCTGGGGCAGTGGTGAGCCAGTTTCATCATAAGCTATGCCACCTACTAAACCATGAACTAGCTCCATATTCAAGCTATCATTTTTGTTTAAATACTCAATAACCTTTAAGGCTTGAGCAACAATCTCTTGACCAATGCCATCACCTGGCAATACTAATACTTTGGACATCTTGTTTCCTGCGGGTAAATTTCTAAAAAGTCTATTTTACTAGATTTCTTCCATTTCAAATTGATCCTTGGTCACGCCGCAATCTGGACATATCCAATCTTGGGGGACATCGTCCCACTTTGTGCCTGGCTTGATACCATCTTTAGGAGCGCCTAACGCCTCATCATAAATCCAGCCACACACCATACATTTTAATTTTTTCATGTTAATTTTCTTGTTGTTAAATACGTAAAAAAGGGAGCTATTTACTCCCTTTGATCAAACTGATTAAATACTATAGATTATCAGCATTTTTTGATAAATATTCAGCCACACCTTCTGGTGTATCCTTCATACCTTCATCACCCTTATTCCAACCTGCAGGGCATACTTCACCATGCGTTGTGTGGAAATCAAGTGCGTCAACCATGCGTAACATTTCATCAACATTACGACCTAATGGAAGGTCATTAACTACTTGATGACGAACATTAAATTCTTCATCAATTAAAAATGAAGCACGAAGTGCGATGCCTGCCGGATGAACAATGCCGTATGCTTCCATAATAGAATGATCTGTATCAGCTACTAATGGGAAATCAATAGCGCCCAAGCCACCATCTGCTGGTGCTGTGTTGCGCCAAGCATTATGTGTGAATTGTGAATCAACTGAAATACCGACGACTTTAACGCCTTTCTCAGTAAATTGAGCCATACGATGATGATGCGCTAAAATTTCTGAAGGACAAACAAAAGTAAAATCTAATGGATAGAAAAACACCATGATTTTTTTGCCTTTCAGGCTTGATAATTTAAAATCGTCAACGATTGTACCATTTGCCAATACTGCTGCGGCTGTGAAATCCGGTGCTTGTTGTGTTACTAAAACGCTCATATTTTTCTCCAGTAAGTAATCTATAAAACCCGTTGATTATACAACGACCAACCTGCGTATATCTTATAAAAAATAAGGGTTTAGTAATGACAAGCTGAAATACCAGCAAATACTCAAGTAAAATGTCGACATGCTTAAAATCTACAACACACTCAGTAAACAAAAAGAAGTTTTTCACCCTATTAATCCTGACAAAATAGGCATGTATGTCTGTGGCATGACTGTCTATGATTATTGTCATATGGGACATGCTCGTGTCTTGGTCATGTTTGACGTTATTACTCGCCACCTAAGACGCAACTTTCCCAGCGTCACTTACGTGCGTAACATCACCGATATTGATGACAAAATTATCGCTCGTGCTATTGAAAATTCAGAAGATATTTATAGTCTAACCAATCGTTTTATTGATGCTATGCATGAAGATGAGCGTGCACTTGGCATACTACCACCTGATATTGAGCCTCGTGCTACACAAGCAATTGATCAAATGTTTTATATGATTAAAGCCTTGATAGAAAAGGGTGTGGCTTATCAAGCAAAAAATGGTGATGTCTATTATTCAGTACGTAAGTTTGATGGATACGGAAAGTTAAGTGGGAAAAATTTAGATGATTTAGAAGCTGGCGCCAGAGTAGACGTAGATTCGAACAAAAAAGATCCACTGGATTTTGTATTATGGAAAATGGCCAAACCGAGTGAACCAAGTTGGGAGTCTCCCTGGGGTGACGGGCGTCCAGGCTGGCATATCGAATGCTCAGCAATGTCTACTCATCATCTAGGTAACCATTTTGATATTCACGGAGGTGGCATGGACTTGTCTTTTCCACATCACGAAAATGAAATCGCCCAATCTGAAGGGGCTAATGGCTGCACGTTTGTTAACACTTGGATGCATGTTGGCTTTGTCAACATTAATGATGAAAAAATGAGCAAGTCTTTGAATAATTTTTTCACCATTCGTAGCGTACTAGAAAGTTATGATGGAGAAAGCTTGCGCTATTTCATCATGAGCTCGCATTATCGATCACCTTTAAACTTTTCAGATGCAAATCTTGATAATGCCAAATCTTCACTCACCCGACTATATACCGCTATTCGAGACTTACATGCGAGTGACGCGGCTTTAGATGAAGTATCGCAACGATTTGATTTTGAAACACGGTTTAATCAAGCATTAAACGATGACTTTAATACGCCAATTGCCCTTAGTATTTTGTTTGAACTGGCTAAACTCATTAACTCAGAGCGTAGCAAAGATATTGACCAAGCCAAAGCACTTGCTCAGCTTTTAATTAAATTAGGTGGCTTTATCGGTATTTTACAAATGGACGCCGATGCTTTTTTGAAACAAGGTGTGACTCTGTCCGATGAAGATATTGATCATAAAATTAACCTTAGAAATAAGGCGAGAGACAATAAAGATTTTGCAACTTCTGACCAAATTCGAGATGAACTAACGGAACTGGGTATTGTTTTGGAGGATGCCTCAAATGGTACCGGCTGGCGCAGAAAGTAAACTCGACTGGACTGCCATTGATACCATCCTGTTAGACATGGACGGTACTTTGCTTGACCTTAATTTTGACTTACATTTTTGGATGGAATACCTGCCCCTGGTTTATGCCAACAAGCACAACCTTACCCATCAACAATCTAAGGATAAGATTTATCCAATGCTAAGAGCTGAGCAAGGTAATTTACATTGGTATTGCCTAGATTATTGGCAGAAAATTTTCAAATTAGATATTGCCAAACTCAAAGAGAATGTTTCTCATCTAATTCAAATCCACCCTTTTGTTCTAGAATTTCTAAGTCAGGCTAAACTTCACAATAAGCGCATTTATTTAGTTACAAATGCGCATCGAAAAACAGTGCAACTTAAAATGCGAGTCACTAATTTAGAGAGCTATTTTGACGACATTATTTCCTCGCATGATTATAACGTGGCTAAAGAAGAGCAAGAGTTTTGGCGACAGCTACAAAAGGCTGTTGGCTTTGATAAAAAAACAAGCATCTTCTTTGATGATTCGATTGACGTTCTTAAGTCTGCCAAAGAATTTGGCATTGGCACGGTTGTTGCTATTAGCAAACCCAGTTCCAAAATTAAAACAAAGCCTATTAAGGGGTTTGTTAATATTGAAACATTTGAACAGGCAATACCTTTAAAGCATCATTCATAAAAAAACCCGCTTCTAAGCGGGTTTTTAATAGATAACAATTAGCTAGTAATTACTCACCACCAATAGCACCCATTAAAGCAAAACTTTTCACAAAAGGTGTCGCCATTCTTGGGTCTTTGATCATTGCACCAAAATCACCTGATTCAAACTTCAACTTGCCCATTGTAACTGCCATACCCATTGATGCCATACCTAGAGGCTTGTCTAGCCATTTCATCCAATTTTTCTTGTCAGCACGCATATCCCAATCAACGCTCTCCCCACTATAATCTCCAGCTTTAACGCATTCACCATTTTCAACCACAAAAATACCAGTTGGCGTTCCGTCACCCTTAAAGCCGCAAGCGATAGTTGAAGAGAACTTAATCTCAGCCAACTTACCTCGCACTTCTTCAGATGCATTCCACTCATCTTTTAATTGATTCATCCACTCTTCTGAAAATAATACCGCCATCACTAATCTCCTATTGATAGTACCAACAAAAATAAAGTAGTTTTTAGACCTTACTTTATCCATTCTCCTCAAATTTATTCACTTTCTGAATGGCAATATTATGCCTAATAATAGGTTAAAAAA
>CALBNC010000034.1 GCA_937896195.1 uncultured Gammaproteobacteria bacterium | reverse complement strand
AGCCAAATAAATACACCAATCGCTTATCAAGTAATCGCACTATCTGAATCACAGGCATTATGTCGTCCAGTGGTTAAAGATATTAATTTACAAAAACTGGTACATTGGGAAGATCTTGATAAGCTTAGTCTTAATCTAAGCACCACTATTACGCTTTGTAGTTTTAATCATGACGCTCGTATTGCACTGGTTGTTGAAGAGTTTACCCGGGTGCATCATGCTTGGTAATAAGGCGAAATCTCACAGGCCCCATACAATAGACATCTTCAAGGATTCTATTGATGGGTTGACAGATATCTCTCAAGATAACCGTACTGATAATTTTAGGCTTCGTGATATTGCTGCAACCATTCTGCACGATCAAAGAATTTGCAAGTGCGGCAAAAAACCAACCTCATCAAAAGTTAAAGTTCTTAAACACGTTGACACTGGCAAAGCTCACTTCTCAGGCTTGCAAACTTGTGGATCTGTTTGGTCTTGCCCATCTTGCTCTTCTAAAATCTCTGAAAAAAGACGCCTTGAAATATCAACCGCAGTTGACGCTTGGATTGCAAAAGGTGGTGAAGTGTTATTAGTTACTCTTACCTTCCCGCATTCGAAGGAAGACAACCTAAAAGATTTACTCTCTAAACAATCAGAAGCTTCTAAGAAGTTTAAAGGCCGCAGTGCGTATTCAAAGCACTTGCGCTCTTTGTACGGTATTAAAGGCACAATTCGCTCTTTAGAAACCACCCACTCAGAAGCTAACGGTTGGCATCCACATTTGCATGAGCTGTGGTTTGTTGATAGAGGTTTCTCTATTGTTAATCTTCGTCGCTATGTTTATGCGGCTTGGTCGCAAGCTTGTATTGATTCAGGACTAGAACGCCCAAGTATTGCTAATGGTGTAGATATTTGTAGTGGTGACTTTGCAGCAAGCTACGTTGCCAAATGGGGTCTTGATTATGAAATAGCCAAGGCGCACATTAAAAAAGGCAAAGCTAAAACCAGTAAAACCCCATTCCAGTTCCTCGATGAATACGATCAAGGCAATCATCGAGCAGGTGCGCTGTTTAGAGAATATGCCGATGCCTTTAAAGGCAAACGCCAACTATTTTGGTCACGTGGCCTTAAAGCCTTTTTTAACATTGAACAAAAATCAGACAAAGAATTGCTCGAGGAACAAATCGAACAGGCCAAAGAGATTATTACCATTCATTATGCCGATTGGATGAACGTGGTTAAACACAAAGCTCAAGCCTACATATTAAGTCTGGCAGAGCTACGCACCAAACATCAAATTTACGAGTTTCTTCAGCAACTAAAAGTTGCTCGTCCACCAGATATGCGCAATGATGCGCCTATGCAGTTGAGATCTGCTTAAACACCTCATGAGCCTTTTAATTAGTGAATAACAAAATAATACTAAAAACAAAGCAATTAAAGGAATTTAAAAAAAATAATAGGAATAAAAAATATGTCAAATACAAATGAGCCTCGTACCATCATTAAAGATGGTTACGAGATAGAGATCACTAAAGAGTGCAAGGTAGATGTTTTAGAGGGTATCTCTAAACGTACTAACAATCCTTTTAAGATTGTTAAGCAAGAAGCATGGTTGCATACTGATGGTGTTGCTTATCCATCACGTTGTGCTATTCAATTACATGATCGAGGTCAAACACGTGCAGAAGATAATCCGTATGCAATCGGAGTATATCACTTAGCTGACTTGATCACTGTTGGCGGGTTTGGCGATCTGCAAATCTCACGAGATCTAACTCTAGTGCTTAAACACAAAACCTAGTTATGAGTTCAAAAAACCCATTTTTTAGGTTTCAGGTACGTACTTCTTTAGCATTGGTACTA
>CALBNC010000033.1 GCA_937896195.1 uncultured Gammaproteobacteria bacterium | reverse complement strand
ATTAATCCGTAACCTTAGAAACAACACCCGCACCTACAGTACGACCACCTTCTCTAATTGCGAATCTTAAACCATCTTCCATAGCGATCGGTGACAATAGCTCTACAACCATTTTCACGTTATCGCCTGGCATTACCATCTCTACGCCTTCAGGTAATTTACAAGCACCTGTAACGTCAGTTGTTCTGAAGTAGAACTGTGGACGGTAGTTATCAAAGAATGGCGTATGACGGCCACCTTCATCTTTGCTTAAAATATATACTTCAGCTTCAAACTTTGAATGTGGCTTGATAGAACCAGGCTTAGCCAATACTTGACCACGCTCTACTTCTTCACGCTTAGTACCACGTAGTAGCACACCAACGTTATCGCCAGCTTCACCAGAATCTAGTAGCTTGCGGAACATCTCAACACCTGTACAAGTTGTTGTTTGTGTGTCTTTAATACCAACGATTTGTAATTCATCACCAACGTTTACGATACCTGCTTCAATACGACCGGTAACAACAGTACCACGACCAGGGATTGAGAATACATCCTCAATTGGCATAAGGAATGTTTTATCCGTATCACGAACTGGCGTAGGAATGTATGTGTCTAAAGCTTCTGTAAGCTTAAGAATTGAAGGAACACCCATATCAGATGTATCGCCTTCTAATGCTTTAAGAGCAGAGCCAAAGATAACTGGCGTGTCATCACCTGGGAAATCGTATTCAGTCAATAACTCACGGATTTCCATTTCAACTAATTCTACTAATTCTTCGTCATCAACTAAGTCAGCTTTATTCATGTAAACAACGATGTAAGGTACACCAACTTGCTTAGATAAAAGAATGTGCTCACGTGTTTGAGCCATAGGACCGTCATTGGCAGCGATAACAATAATAGCGCCATCCATCTGTGCAGCACCTGTAATCATGTTCTTAACGTAGTCGGCGTGTCCAGGACAGTCAACGTGTGCGTAATGACGAGCTTCAGTTTCGTATTCAACGTGTGCTGTTGAGATAGTAATACCGCGTTCTCTTTCTTCAGGAGCATTGTCGATATCTGCATAATCTTTAAATACACCACCTTGAAGTTCAGCGCACACTTTAGTGATTGCTGCAGTTAATGTAGTCTTGCCGTGGTCAACGTGACCAATTGTGCCCACGTTAACGTGTGGCTTGGTTCTTTCAAATTTTTCTTTTGACATTTT
>CALBNC010000032.1 GCA_937896195.1 uncultured Gammaproteobacteria bacterium | reverse complement strand
CAAATCCTGTGATTCTTGAGCCAGGGTCAACCCCTAAAATTTTCATAATGAGTATTGTATAGAGTTGATAAAAATTAAGCAATATAAACATACATATAAGACATTTATGATATACTTTGATTTTTTATGGATTAAACAAGGATAAACCATGGCAGTATTAGAGCTAAACAAAGATAACTTTGACGAAACTATTCAAAATAACGAGCTAGTTATCTTGGATTTTTGGGCACCATGGTGTGGTCCTTGTAAATCATTTGCACCTACTTATGAAGCAATGAGTGAAAAAATTGAAGGTGTAACTTTTGCAAAAATTAATACTGAAGATCAGCAAGAATTAGCGGGTAAATTTCAAATTCGTTCAATCCCTACTTTGATGATTTTCAGAGAGCAAATTTCAATTTTCTCTCAACCGGGTGCAATGGCTGAAGCAGATCTTGAAACGGTTTTAAATAAAGCTAAAGAATTAGATATGGCTATCGTACGAAAAGAGATTGAAGAGCAGTAAGCTAAAAGTTAGAGTAAGTCTGAATAACTCTTTTCACTAAACCCAACCCTTATATTAGCACTTGTTACTAAAACAGGTCGCTTTATAAGTGTTGGGTTTTTTAACGTCAATTCTAAAGTGATGTTCGATTTTTGTTCATCGGTAAGTTTTCTATAGGTTGTTGAACGCTTGTTAATAAGCTTATCCCAGCCAATTTCGTCAACAAAAATTTGCAAGACACTTTTATCAATAGGTTGATCGCTAAAATCGATAAATTCGAATTCAATATTATTGTTACTTAAAAATTGCCTAGCTTTTTTAATGGTGTCACAATTTTTAATACCGTACATTTTGATCATTGACATGCCTACTGATTAGAAAATTCAAGAATCTCTTTATGCTCATCATCCACAATAATACGTAAGCCTTTTTGAGGATAGTTCCAATAAGACACTCCTGGATAAGTCAGATCAATACTATCTGGCTTACCGAACAAATTTAACATAACCTCTTGGCTAAGGTTGGTCTTGGGAACAAAGCTCAGAGATTTAATCTGATAATGAGACATAAATGTCTCACCTGTTGTTGTAAAGGTGGTCTTCTTAACGCCTGAAGGCATTAACATCGACTGATCTATGTTCTCTCTAAGTATCTCAATACGTTGATCGTTTAATGCAAGATTTACAATAATATTAGCACCAATACCGCCAACCTTAGTACTTGGAAAATACACTTCTAATTCAGGCTCTGTGTTTTCCTGCTCAAATAACGACGCCTCAATTTCTACTCCAAACTGGCGGGCTGCATCGATCAGCTTACTATGCTCCATGGTAAGTTCAAAAATAACTGTTTTCCCTTGTTTATTAATATAACTTTGCCAAGGCATAGCCTGATTTTTTGGCATTTCAATATTGCGCGTTAATAAAAATATTAATAAAAATACTAGTACAGATCCCAGTAAAGTATAGGCAACTATATATCTTTCTTTCATCGATTAAAAGGGGGTTTTCCAGCTTTATGACGCAGCCAATTCAGTGTTTTATAAGTTGGGGTGTGTTTAATAAATTTTAGCTCTAATTCGCGTTTTCCTGGAAATTCCATTAAAAATAATCCAAGCAAAATTGAGATAACACCTTGGCCTGGTGTCACCAACATAATAATGCCAACCAATACCAAGAAAATGCCTATGACTGTGGTGAGGATGAATTTGACAAAATCCCAAACTGATTTGATTTCTATAGCGTGTTTACGCTTAGATGAGAAATAATCAACTGGCATAAGACCCAATAAATAAGGTGTTAGCAGAAGTGTTAATACAAACACAGCTGCAGAAATAACGCCAATCATTATGAATAATTCTTCGTATTGATCTAAGTATTGAATTAATGTTTCTAGCATGATAATAAAAAAGTTACCGGTCCATCATTAGTCAAAGATACTTGCATATCGGCGCCAAATATGCCACTTTGTACTTTTGGATACTGTTGTGAAATATTCAACAACAAATATTCATAGAGCTTCTTGGCTTCTATAGGTGTTTTTGCAGTTGAAAATCCTGGTCTAGTGCCAGAGCTTGTGTCTGCCACCAAGGTAAATTGAGAAACTATTAAAAGACTGCCATCAATATCTTTAACTGATAAATTCATTTTTCCATCAGCATCGTAGAATACTCGATAAGATAATATCTTTTTAATCATCTTATTCATTTGAACCTGTTTATCGTTTTTTTCAATTCCGATAAACACCAACAAACCTTGGCTAATTTCACCGGTTATTTGCCCATCAACCTCAACTTTGGCCTTGGAGACGCGCTGAATTAAAGCCTTCATTGGAAGTTAAGCACTAAGATGCGATACATCTGCAACAGATAAGAATAAGCTTCTAACCCAATTAATTAAATTAAGGCGCGCTTGTTTTAACTCGGCTACATCACTGTTAACCATGACCTGATCAAAGAAATTATCAATACTAGATTTAAGAGAGATAAGCTCATTCATACTAGCTGCATAATCTCTAGAGTTTAATAACTTATCAGACACAGATTGTGTTGCAGCAAACAAAGCTTTTTCAGCATCTTCAACCAATACTGAAACATCTACCTCAGTCGATAAATTATTCTGATCTTTAAGCATATTAGCGATTCGTTTATTTGCCTCAATTAGGCTGTCTGAAGCTTTATCCTGAGTAAAAATATTTAATGCTTCAACACGAAGGTGGAAATCATATGGAGATTCTGGCTCAACTGCCAATACTGCTTCAAAAGCTTTAGTACTGACTTGTTTTTCCTTGTAATAGGCACGTAAGCGATCCATCATGAATGTATAAATGGCTGATGAGCATTGCATATCTACGTCTGATGAATGTGCAGATAAAGAATTTTCAATTAATATTTTAAGATTTAAATCAAGTTTGCTTTCTACCATGATCCTCAATAAACCCAGAGCCATTCTTCGCAATGCATATGGATCTTTAGAGCCTGTCGGTCCTTGGCCAATGCCGTAAATACCAGTAATAGTATCAAGTTTATCAGCAATAGCAACTACCAAACCCTCTTGAGTTGAAGGCAGTGTATCACCGGCAAATCTAGGATGATAATGCTCACTAATCGCTGTTGAAACAGCTGAGCTTTCACCATCATTCTTAGCATAGTAGCCACCCATCACCCCTTGAAGATCAGCAAACTCACCTACCATTTCTGATACTAAATCTGACTTACATAATAATCCTGCTCGTTTAGTATCAGACTCATTAGCGCCAATCATTGTCGCAATAGAGCCTGATAATGTTTGAATACGTTTGGCTTTATCGCCCATTGAGCCCAATGACTTCATGAATAGTACGCGATCTAGTTTTTCAAGGCGAGATTCAAGCGTTTGGCGCTTATCTTGTTCCCAAAAAAACTCTGAATCTGCCAATCTTGGACGGATAACTCGCTCATTGCCGCTAATAATAACATCAATATCGCTAGATTCAATATTGGCAACCGAGATAAAGCTTGGTAATAATTTATCATTATTATCAAGCATATGAAAATATTTTTGATGAGATTTCATGGCTGAAATAAGCGCCTCTTCAGGCACCGCTAAAAATGACTCACTAAAGCCTCCTGAAAAAGCTCGTGGATACTCAACTAAGGCACAAACTTCACTCAAAAGGGCTTCATCAATCACTGCTGTCGCCTTGTTATCATTTGCTACTTGTATCACTTGCTGTCGAATCATTTGCTTACGTATGTCAAAATCTACTTCAATTTGTGCCTGTTCCATCATAATTTGACGGTAGTTTTTAGCTTGATCAATCGTTAATGTTTTTGGACCAGTAAAGCGCAAGCCGTGTGTGATGTTTGTTGCACTCAAACCCATAATGTTTGCCTTTACTACATCTGCACCTAAAAGCATTACTAGCCAATGTGTTGGACGTACAAATTGTGTATCAGAACTACCCCAGCGCATTGGCTTGGCAATGGGTATATTTTTAATGGACTTATCAACAGCCTCTTCAAGCAATATTTTAGTTTCTAAGCCTTGCTGCTCTTTAGTAAAAAAATAATAATCTGACTTTCCAAACGCCTTCTTCTTAAGCTCAGATGCTGATACACCACAAGACTTTGCAAAACCTGAAACTGCTTGATCTGGTGCAGAAACTGATGGACCTTTGCGCTCAATTATTTGATCTTCTTGTTGACACTGAAGATCATGCACTAAAACCGCTAAACGACGCGGTGTAGCAAATGATTCAACTTTTGAGTAGTTTAGTTTTAATTCGGACAGCTCTTTGATTAAATTATCTGTCAATGATTTTGAAAGCTTTGGTAATAATTTAGGTGGCAGCTCTTCTGTGCCTAATTCTAGTAAAAAGTCTTGTGTGTTCATCATAATAAATTTTAAATAATTTGGAATCGAAGTTGATCATTGAATAAATCAATCATCACTGAGCGAGCATACAACTTGGTTGGTACGACATCGAATTTCTTATATACGCCAGCAATTGAAACTAGCTCTGCATTAAATGACTGCACAAAGATGGTCGCTTTTTCATCGCCCTGAATACCGGCAAACAAACTACCTTGAACTTCTTTATAAGCAGAAATAGAGCCAAATGACATTACGTCAGCGCCCGATTTAACTTTCTCTAATAATACCAAATCTCTATCTTGGGCAATAACTTGTTGGAACGAATAAACCTTATTAGTAATAATCTTTGGTGCTTGATAAGTTTTATCTTGATGAGGGTTTGGCACACTTTGTGCTGGCTGCGCAACTTCTTGAGTTTTAATTTTAACTTTACTACTGGGTGACAATGATTTTCCAAATACAGCCAAGCCAGAAAATTTTGCAAAATCAATTAATTCCTGCTTTAGTGATCGAATACCAACTGCCACCATTTCATTTTGAGCAAGAATTTCGATCAAAACTGCAAGCTCATTAGCTTGAAAATTTTTATACTCAATTTCTAAAATCACGGGTGCATGTTGAAATTGCGCCTTATTACTACTTGCTAGTGCAGTGATTTCATCTACCAAGATATCCGTATTATTGGTTAAAACTCTTAGGGTATAAAGTGCCTCTGTTTGAGTGATAACTTCAATTTTATTCAATTGCGCCATCCCTGGGTACAATCCAGAAAATGCCAAACTCGATTCATACCTGTATCACCGCTCAACATTAACTCTAATGGAGTCTTGTGTTTGAATTTTTTCACACTACGTTTAAGCCAAACACTGGCATATTCTTTATTAGTTGGGAATGTAGTACCCAATGATTCATGGATACCTAAAATCATTCTAGTACGTGTGATCATGACGTCATTAAATTCAAACGATTTATCGCCACGACGATACATGTATAAATGCCTAGGTTTAATGGTTTCTTCAAGGCCTAAAATAATCAATTGGTCAGAATCTTCTAATTTCCAATTTTCTAAAATTTGAGATAGCTGAGAGGTTAATTGATTTTTTTCATTATCACTTAGATTGATAATATCTTGCTCTGAGGCAGTATTCTTGTTCATTAATTTACTCTAAAATGGAATAATATTTCACGATCGTATACGCTTTTATCGGGTGCAGGTGGAAGTGGAGAAGCCTTATAAACCGCTCTTTCAATGGCGTCTTTAAACACTTTCGCTTTAGCGCTATTAGTAACATTACACGACTGTAAATTAACATTTTGCACTTTGCCGTTTAAATCTTGCAATATGTAGACATCACAGCCCCAGTTATCTTTTGCACCTTGATAGCGCCATTGCTCTTTAACTCTTGAGGCGATTTGATTAATATAGTTAGCCTTTAGCTCATTTAAAATATCTTCCTGAGCAATTTCTCTTTCTTGATCCTCTTCAGTTTGAATTTCTTTCTTTAAAGAACGAGTGTCTTGCTCTTTTTCAAATTTGTTGGACTCTACTTTTCTTAATTTTTCAATTTTTTGTTTTTCTTGTTCTGCTGCTTTCGCCTTTTTCTCGGCTAGATTTTTACGTGCTTTGGCTTTATTAGTTTGCTCTTCTGCCAACTTCTTTTCTTTTAATGCCAGATTTTTCTTCTTGACAGCTATTTTTCTACTCTTTTCAGCTTCGGCTTCGGCCTGTTTTTCTTTTTTTGTTTTTGCTTTTAATTTTTTCAAATGCTGTTGTTCTTTATAGCGCTCATTTTCAACACGTTTTTCAGCACGCTTAAGATCTTCTAGGCGCTTCTCACGCTTTTGTTTAATGTTAATCAGTCGCTGTTTTTCTTTCTTAATCTCAGTTAGGTCAACGGTAATGGCTTTAGGTACTGCCTGGGATGCCTTAGGTGCCGTTTTAGGAATTTCCCAGCGCTGAACACTAGAAAACACTAAGCCAACAACTAAAGCAAGATGCAGGGCGATTGCTGTCCAAAATGCAATAGGATGCTTATTAGCAATTTTAGGTAGTTTGATATTTTTAATCCAATCAGCTTTCATTATTTTGCATCGCCAGATTCAGTCACAATACCAACTTTATCCACGCCATTTTTTTGTAAGAAAGACATTAGTGAAACAACTGAACCATATGCCACACTTGCATCCCCTCGAACAAAAACCTTCATGCTTGGATAGATCTCTAAGCGCGCACTGACTCGTCCAGCAATAACGCCCAGTGGTAGTTTTTCACCTTTGGATACATCAGAGTCATCTTCATCCAATGAGTTGATAAAGTACTCACCTTCTTTATTAATGGTGATAATGGTTGGCTGCTGCTCAGTAAAGTCAACCATTTTAGCGTCAGCCGTTGGTAAATCTACTTCAATACCTTGCTCAATAATGGGTGTTGTCATCATGAAGATTACCAATAGCACCAACATCACATCAATATACGGCACAATATTGATATTAGCATCGACACTGGGCCTGTAACGTTGCGGCAATTCCATCATAGCTTAATCGTTACTTTTGTCGCTGGAAGCTAACAAACAACTCTTCAACAAACGATGTGTATTTATTTTGAATTTCGCCCACTTGAGTAATTAGACGGTTATAAGCAATGGTTGCAGGAATTGCTGCAAATAGACCAAATGCTGTCGCAATTAACGCCTCAGCGATACCAGGTGCAACAATTGAAATAGTTGCTTGCTTAACAGAAGCCAGTCCAATAAACGAATGCATAATGCCCCAAACTGTGCCAAATAAGCCGATATAAGGACTCGATGATGCAATCATAGCTAGCACACTTAATCCATGATCTAGACGATCCACTTCATTATTAACAGCTGTATTCATTGAACGATAGGCGCGCTCTGAATTAATCACTAAGGCTTGATTGGAAGTCGATGTTGTATGAGTAAATTCACCATAACCTGCGCCAAAAATATGCTCCATTGGCGAACGATTAGATACTTGATCTGGAATTTGCCCATGTAATATTGACAAATCTGTGTCTGCCAAAAAATTATTATGAAAACTCTTGATATCTTTACTAGCATCCATTAAAGTTTTTTTCTTAGACATGATAACTGTCCAAGAATAAATACTCATTAATACTAAAACAAACATAACCACTTGCACAACAAGACCTGCACTGATAATTAAGCTAAAAATTGATAAACTACTGTCCATTTATTTTCTCCAGAATGTCACTTGGAATAGCGCGCGGCTTAAACTTTTGCGCATCCAAACAAGCAACGGTAACTTGTGCCTCAAATAATACCTTATTTTGCTTAAGGTCCGTTATTTTCTGAGAAAAAATCAAGCTTGCACGGCGAGATTTTTCTACTTGGGTATGAACCGTCAACATATCATTAAATCTAGCGGGTAGAAGATACTCAGCTTTAAGTGATCTAACTACAAAGATAGTTCCTTGGTTTTCAATCAGCTGATCTTGCTCAAAGCCCATATCGCGTAAGAACTCACTACGCCCACGCTCAATAAACTTTAAATAATTGGCGTAATAAACCACGCCGCCGCTATCTGTATCTTCGTAATAAACTCTAATATTTAAAAGACTCAAAACAAATCTTGATGATTGGATGGCTTAGCAAGTCCTAAATGTTCATAGGTTAGATTTGTGGCACTTCGCCCTCTAGGTGTGCGCTGAATAAATCCTTGTTGAATCAAATAAGGTTCAACCATGTCTTCCAAGGTGCCTCGCTCCTCACCAATAGCTGTGGCCAATGTGTCCAGTCCAACCGGACCTCCAGAGAATTTATTGGTCATAATAGATAAGTAATCACGGTCAAGCTGCTCAAGTCCTGCTTCATCCACCTTGAGTATACTTAATGCCTCACAAGCGATTTGTTTATGAATAATACCATTGGTTTTTACATCAGCAAAATCACGCACTCGACGCAATAATCGATTGGCAATTCGCGGGGTTCCGCGAGAACGCTTGGCAATTTCATGCGCACCACTTGGTTCGATTT
Organism: uncultured Gammaproteobacteria bacterium; assembly: GCA_937896195.1. GTDB lineage: Bacteria > Pseudomonadota > Gammaproteobacteria > PS1 > Pseudothioglobaceae > Thioglobus_A. Next base: position 8,319 of record CALBNC010000032.1, on the reverse strand, counting down.
CAATGTTTAAAATTTTTGCTGAACGCTCTACAATCACTTGTAAATCTTTATTATTATAAAACTCTAAACGCTGAATAATACCAAAACGATCACGAAGTGGTGATGTCAACATACCCGCTCTCGTGGTTGCACCAATCAAAGTAAATGGCGGTAGGTCCAATTGAACCGAATGAGCAGCTACACCCTCGCCCACCATGATATCTAATTTAAAATCTTCTAAAGCTGGATATAAAATCTCTTCAACGACAGGATTTAGACGATGAATTTCATCAATGAATAAAACGTCATAAGGGTCTAATTTAGTCAAAATAGCGGCTAAATCACCCGAACGCTCTAAAACAGGCCCAGAAGTCTGTTTCATGCCAGCGCCCATTTGATTGGCAATCACATTGGCCAAAGTTGTTTTCCCTAAACCAGGTGGTCCATAAATTAAACAATGGTCAAGTGCGTCTTTGCGCTTTTTGGCAGCTTCGATAAAAAGTGACATCTGAGATTTGACATCATCTTGGCCAATATACTCAGATAAGCTATCTGGACGCACTGAAGCAATAACAATATCTTCGTTACCTTGATCTTCACTACTTACTAAAGAATCTTCTTCAATCATACTAATTTAATAAATTTTTAAGTTATTTTAACTGATTAACTTCTTGTAACAATAGTTTGATTTTGATTGGCTTATTTTGATGTTGAAATATAACCATTTTGGCAACACTTGCACCTTCATATGGCATAAATTTATTAATCTCAACTTGCCATTCATCATTTATATCTAATCGATGTTCAAATATGATACCGGGTAAAGTGTTAAGTGGAAAATACCAGCTCAATTCTTGCTCCATCCATTGTTGTAGTTTTAACGGTGTTTGAACATGATCTACTAACAAGCCTTGCGCAGTTGAACGCAGATTGACTTCGCCCAATCCTAGCGCGCCCACCAACACCATTTCAAATTCTTGATCGATAAATTTAATATCAAAACTAACACTTTGATGACTATCATTAGCCAAAATACTCGCCCTACCTTTAGCAATCCATGTATTTGGAATGACGCCTGGCGTGTTGTATTGAGTCTGAGTATTAAGCGTTTCACATCCTTGCAGAAACAAAAAAACGCAGCATGTTAAGAGTAGCTTCATAGGGTAGGCATTCTAACATTGGACTTATAATAGCGAACGCCTAAAAATCACCACTTAGGTATAATTAAGTGCTTATTGAGTTTGTTATTTAAGTTTATGTCACGCATTGCTATTTTAAGTGTTAATCATGCACAGGCACCGGTTTCGGTGCGTGAACGTGTTGCTTTTGCGCCTAATCACTTAAGTAGTAAATTACAAAAATTAAGTGGCATTCCAGGGATTCAGGCATGTGTTATTTTATCTACTTGCAATCGCTCTGAAATTTATGCTGTTATCGATGCTGATAATCCCCAGGAAATACTGAGTCAATATTTAGCCGATACACACGAAATTTCTAGACAAGAAATCGATTCTTATTTGGTTTATTTTGAAGATAATACTGCCTTAGAGCATATTTGTAATGTGGCTTGTGGATTAGACTCTTTGGTATTGGGAGAGCCTCAAATATTGGGCCAACTAAAAGATGCTTATCACATGGCTAAGCATGCGAAAACATTAGATAAAAAACTAGAAAAACTATTTCAACACGCCTTCTCAACAGCAAAAAAAGTACGCACCGATACTCAAATTGGATCTTCACCAGTCTCTATTGCTTATTGCGCTGTCAAACTCAGTGAAAAAATCTTTACCGATTTAGCAGAGCAAACAGTTTTATTAATCGGTGCAGGGGAAATGATCGAGTTATGTGCTCAACATTTAAGCCAAAAAGGTGTTAAAAATATCATTGTTGCTAATAGAACACTTGAAAATGCCCAAAAAATTGCCTCACTTTACAATGCACAGTCTATTAGTTTGAAGCAGTTTTCCTCTGTTATCCATCAAGCTGATATCATAATTTCATCAACAGCTGCCTCTGTGCCTGTGATTGGAAAAGGGCTCATTGAAAGTGCGCTAAAATTACGCAAGCACAAACCTATGTTCATGCTTGATATTGCCGTTCCAAGAGATATTGAACCTGAAGTTGGTCAATTAGATGATGTATACCTCTACACCATTGATGATCTTGAACAAGTAGTAAGTGATAACATTGATTCGCGTGAAAAAGAAAAAGTATTAGCTCAAGAAATTATCATCAAACAAACCCAAGTTTTTAACAAATGGCTGTCTGTTTTACCGAATGAGCAACTGATACAAAGTTATCGTAGTAACGTTAATAAAATTAAAGAAGATGCATTAACAGATGCTATAAAAAGTCTAAATAATGGCGGTGATAGTGAGCAAGTTATTAAAAAATTGGCAGACCAATTAACCAATAAAATACTTCACACCACTTTTAAAAACATTAAGCAAACCTCTCATGAAGAATTATCCCAATGTGAAGGCTGCATACCCAATATTAAAAAATAATGAATGAATCTATTCTTGCTAAATTAGAACAAATGTCCATGCGCCTTGAAGAGGTTGGCGCTATGTTGAGTGATCCAGGTGTGGCTAGCGATATTAAAAGATTTAGAGAGCTGTCTATTGAGCATTCGCAGCTTACGCCGGTCAATGAACAGTACCAAGAACATCTCGCAACTGTCCAAAATCTTGAAGATGCTAAGATGATGCTTGAAGAAGATGATGCCGATATCAAGGCAATGGCTAAAGAAGAAATTAGCGATGCCAAAGACAATCTAGAGCGTCTAGATCTTGAGTTAAAAAAATCCTTATTACCCAAAGACCCAAATGATTCTCGCAATATTATTTTGGAAATTCGAGCGGGCACAGGTGGCGATGAGGCTTCAATTTTTTCAGGGGATTTATTTAGAATGTATTCTCGTTACTGTGAAAAGCAAAAATGGCAAATAGAAACTCTAAGTGCTAATATTGGTGATCATGGTGGTTATAAAGAGATTATTGCCCGCATCAGTGGTGTTGATGTTTATTCTAAGCTTAAATTTGAATCAGGCGCACATCGAGTTCAACGTGTTCCAGAAACTGAAAGCCAAGGTCGTGTCCATACTTCTGCCTGTACAGTAGCTGTTATGCCAGAAGTGGAAAATATTGAAGATATAGATATCAACATGAGTGATGTTCGTGTTGATACATTTAGAGCAAGTGGCGCTGGTGGACAACATGTTAATAAAACTGATTCGGCTGTTCGTGTTACCCATATTCCAACAGGAACAGTGGTTGAGTGTCAAGACGGACGCTCGCAACACAAAAACAAAGCTCAAGCAATGTCAGTTCTTGCGTCAAGAATTTTAGATGCTCAGCAACAGGTCCAACAAAAAGAACAAGCAACTGCTCGCAAGGAGCTAGTTGGAAGTGGCGATCGATCACAAAGAATTCGTACTTACAACTACCCTCAAGGGCGCATCACTGATCATAGAATCAATCTGACTCTGTATAAATTATCTGAAATTATAGAAGGTGATTTAGAATCGATTATTGAGCCACTGATTGTTGAACAACAAACCAATCAATTAACAGAACTTAACGACGCTCTAGCTTGATCTCTTAGGAAATAATTGTGATAAGGTGAATAACACGCCTAGTGCAATAACAATCGTTGGGCCTGTCGCTAAATCATAAAAGACAGAAGCACTCAATCCCATTAACACAGCCACAATAGAAATACCAATCGACTGAAACACCATGCTTAATGGTGAGTCAGCAAAACCCCTTGCGACTGCTGGTGGAATAATCAGTAAGGAAGTAATTAACAAAACGCCCACAATTTGCACAGAAATTGATACAGTTAAGGCGATCATCAACATAAATAATAATTGATAAAAGGTTCGGTTTAAACCTTGAGAAACAGCTAACTCTTCATTGAGCGTTAATAATAGTAATTTTTGCCAAAAAACAACCAGTAAGCTAATAACAATAACAAGTACAGCGTAGATCCAGACAATATCTTGATCGCTAATTGACAAGACATCGCCAAATAATAATGCAAAATAATCTGTATTTTCTCCACCTACAATACCCAAGATAACAATACCAAGGGATAGTGCAAGATGTGAGAATATTCCTAAAATAGCATCACTCGACAGCACTTGTTTTTGCTGCAAAATAACAATCAAACCCGCGAATACGACACCGACAATAACCAATCCTGCATGCATGCCTAAGCCACTAGCTAAGCCAAGGGAAACACCCAATAAGGCAGAATGTGAGATAGACTCAGAGAAATAACTCATGCGCTTCCAAATAACAAAGCAACCAAGAGATCCAGCAATAATAGAGATGCCAAGCGCCGCTATGAGTGCTCTTAAAATAAAATCTTCCATAATTAAATTAGCTTATTATTGGCAATCTTGACACAAGCCATATAAATATAAACAATGATCAGTTAACTGAAAGCCATGTTTGGTGGCAATGTCATGCTGATGCTGCTCAATGACTTCATCATTAAATTCATCAATTTTTCCACATTTAACGCATACCAAATGATCATGGTGCTCTGTATTGGATAGCTCATAGACACTTTGACCATTATCAAAATTAAGCTTATGAATCATGCTTGCCTCTTCAAACTGGGTAAGCACTCGATAGATAGTTGCCACACCGACTTCCTCACCCTGCATGACTAATGCACGATAAATATCCTCAGCACTCATATGGTGATTTTCACTTTTTTCTAAAATCTCCAGAATCTTAAGTCTTGGTAATGTAACTTTTAGACCAGCAGTTTTTAAATCTTGGGCGTCCATATTCGAATCCTTGAGGTAAAATCAGAAAAATATTTCTTAATCATTTTAATCAATTAATTACAAATGAACAAACTAACTTTAGTTGTACTCTCATTATCATTACCATTTTTGTCTGCTTGCACCCCTTCTATGCCGACATTACCTGACATGCCAAATCTTTTGCCGGACATGTCGCTACCAACCCTGTACAAAGATGATGTTCAGCAAGGTTCTGTTTTAACCAGATTTAAGATTAACCAGCTTAGAGTTGGTATGTCAAAAGCACAAGTACAAGACCTGATTGGCTCTCCAAGTATTATCGACCCTTTTCATAGTAATCAATGGGATTACATTAACCATACAACACGACATGAGAGAAGCGACATCCATTACCGCCTAGCTCTAAAATTTACCCAGGAAAAATTAGCCACCATCGACTCTTCAGGCATCGTTAGTCTAGCTAAGATGACCGATAAAGAAAAAGCACTTGAAGAGAAGCGTCTTATTGAGGAAAAAGCAAAAATAGAGGCTGAAAGACAAGCAAAAATTAAAGCAGAGAAATTAAAGAAAGCTCAAGCAGCTAAACGAATTAAAGATGAGAAGTTAGCCGCTGAGAAATTAGCTATTGCGAATGCTCAAGAAGCTAAACGAATTGAAGATGAAAAATTAGCTATAGAGAAAGCACAAGCCCAAGTAAAGGCTAAAGCAGAGGCATTAAAGAATAATATCAAACTAGAGCAAGCTAAACAACAAGAGATTGCAGCTCTAAAGGTTATTAAAACGCAACAGCCAAAGCAAGAAACGCTGATCAAAAAAGAGCAGCAGTCTATCAAGACGCCTTGGTATAAATTCTGGTTGGATTAATTAATTGTGTCATCTCTTGTTGTTAATAATCTTGAGTGTCAAAGAGGATACAGCCAGATTTTTCACAACCTTTCTTTTCAAGTTAACGCCAAAGAAGTTCTGAGAATTACAGGTACAAATGGTAGTGGAAAAACCTCACTTTTAAAAATCTTAGCAGGTATTAACCTTCAGGAGCAAGGCGATGTAAAGCTAGATGAGCATCCTGTTAAAAGTGACAAATACCAACAAGAAGTTTTTTATTTAGGCCATCAAGCAGCACTCAGTGCCGAGTTGACTAGCCTTGAAAATCTTGAATTTTTAAACGCTTTAAATCATTCCATTGACCAGCCCCTTCTCATTCAAGCATTAGATGATGCCGGCCTTAAAGGTTATGCAGATGAGACTTGCGCCAATCTATCTGCTGGCCAGAAACGACGTGTCATATTGGCTAGCTTGTTTGTTTCTAAAGCTAAGGTTTGGCTACTTGATGAACCCTTTACTGCGTTAGACCCGAAAGGTGTTGAAATGGTTGAAAATGCAATCTCTCAACATTGTGCGAATGGCGGACTATGCTTGTTCACCACCCATCAAGATTCAGCACTACCTAATCAACGCGTTATTTCGCTATGAATATCTACCTACAAACTTTAAGTCGAGATTTACACATAGCCATTAGAAATCCTTCTAGCGTGTTAAACCCTTTATTGTTTTTTATTATTTCTGTCTCGCTTTTCCCGTTAGCCATCAGTCCAGAAGCGGCAACCTTATCTCAAATTGCTGCTGGTATTATTTGGGTTGCCAGTATGTTGGCCGTACTTTTATCTCTAAACACTTTATTTCATAACGATTTTGAAAATGGCGTCTTAGAACAAATGGTCGCATCACATCACTCATTGCCACTGCTCATACTTTCAAAAATTACCGCTCATTGGCTATTAACTGGTATTCCAATTATTTTGCTATCGCCATTTTTGGGTGTGCTTTTATTTTTAGACAATGAGGGTGTCAAGATTCTAATGATCACTCTCTTATTGGCCACACCAAGTTTAAGCCTCATTGGTAGTATTGGCGCTTCTTTAATTGTTGGGGTTAAGAATTCAGGCATGTTGTTATCTTTACTGATTTTGCCACTCTACATTCCCATTTTAATATTCGCCTCAAGTGCTGTGTCACAAGCGCAATTTGGGCTTGATATTAGCGCTCAGCTATATTTCTTGGCTGTATTTTTAGTTCTCAGCTTAATGAGCGCACCTTTTGTGAGTGCTATTGCATTAAAAATTAGTTTAGAATAAACGCCAGCAATTGTTATAATATTGCAAAGCGCTGATTTGTCCCGATTGCTAGCGTTACTACCTAGAGTAGTTAAATTAAGCTAAAGTAGGTGTTCTTCTTTATTGAAAACCCTTCTTCATAAGGGCTTTTTAATGTTCACAAGGAGAACTAACAATGATATTTACTTCTGAATCTGTTTCAGCAGGACACCCTGATAAAGTTTGCGATCAAATTTCTGACGCAATTTTAGACGCCGCACTTACGCAAGACAAAAACTCACGCGTTGCGGTTGAAACACTAGTTAAAGACAACCATGTTGTTTTAGCTGGCGAAATCACCACAGGTGCTACCATTGATTACGAAAAAATCGTACGCGACACAATTATTGGTATTGGCTACGATAAAGAAGAGTATGGCTTCAATGGTCACACTTGTGATCTAACCAACCTTTTAGGCGAACAATCTCAAGAGATTGCCATGGGTGTTGACGAGTCTGAAAATCATGAACAAGGCGCTGGTGATCAAGGCTTGATGTTTGGTTATGCTTGTAATGCGACTGACGTGCTTATGCCTGCGCCAATTTTATATGCGCACCGCTTGGTAGCAAAGCAAGCTGAACTAATGAAAAGTGGACAACTACCTTGGTTGCGTCCTGATGCAAAGTCACAAGTTTCTTGTATTTATAAAGATCATAAAATTGTTGGTATTGACGCCGTTGTACTTTCTACACAACATGACGACGATATTTCATTAGAAGACCTGCGCGAAGCTGTTTTAGAAGAAATTATTAAGCCAGTTTTACCAAGCGAATGGCTAACAGATTCTACTCAATTTCATATTAACCCAACCGGTCGTTTTGTAATTGGCGGTCCAGTAGGTGATGCAGGTTTGACGGGTCGAAAGATTATCGTTGACACTTATGGCGGTATGGCTCGTCACGGTGGCGGTGCATTTTCTGGAAAAGATCCATCAAAAGTTGACCGCTCTGCTGCTTATGCAACCCGCTATGTTGCAAAAAATATTGTTGCAGCTGGATTGGCGGAACGCTGTGAAGTTCAAGTTTCTTATGCCATCGGTGTTGCTGAGCCCACTTCAATTAGTGTTGAAACTTTTGGTACAGGTAAGATTTCTAATGATGCTATCGAAGCACTCGTTCGCGAACACTTTGACTTACGTCCTAAAGGTTTAATTGCCATGCTAGATCTTAAACGACCAATTTATCAACAAACAGCCAGTTATGGTCATTTCGGTCGCACAGAAGATGAAATCACGTGGGAAAAAACTGACCGAACTCACTTGTTGAAATAATTTTAAACAGACAAGATTTGGTATAATAACCAAACTGCCGAGGAGCGTTGCGTTGAAACTTGTTTTCAATCAGGCTTGGCGATCTAGATAATCAAACGACGCTCATTTTTTAAATTTCCTAAAGGAGAGAAAATGAG
>CALBNC010000031.1 GCA_937896195.1 uncultured Gammaproteobacteria bacterium | reverse complement strand
AAGCCTTAGGCGTGGCTGTAATATAAATAAGTTTAGTGTGGCGTGTTTAACGAATTGTCATAGAATTGCTAATATCTCCAGTACTAATTGGAGATTGAGCCATTTGTGTAAGCTTCAAAAATAAAGTGCAGATAATCCAATAGATCACAGCGATCGTTGCGAAGGTTTCTACTGGCGTAAAAGTTCTGCCATTAATATCATGAGCTGCATAAGTCAATTCTGCCACCGTGATCATTGACAACAACGAAGACTCTTTAATCATCGTTAATGCAATATTAGTTCCTGGTGGAAACACATAGTTATACAGTTGTGGTAATATGATCCGACGCATATAAAAACTATATTTTAATCCTAAAGCTTTAGATGCATCAAATTGCCCTTTAGAAACTGCTTCCACTCCACCACGAAAAACTTCGGCAAAATAAGCTCCTCCATATAAAGAGAGACAAACAAAACCAGTAGCCATACCTGAGAAACGAATACCATAAAATGGTAACGCATAGAACATCATAAAAATTAAAATAAGTAAGGGGATGTTTCTCATCACCTCGATATAGACAATTGCAGGCCAACGTAGCAGGCGTTTTTTGGATATTCTTAGCAAACAAACAACTAAACCAATTACAATACCCATCGAGATAGCGATTGATGAAATTAACAACGTAGTAAAAACACCATCGATTAGGATGTCACGATTATTCCAAATTGCTCCATAGTCAAATGTCATGTTGCACTCCTAAAGTCGAAATTTGTGAGATCGCCGTTGAAGATGTTCGCCCAATTGGCTGATGGAAAAACAGATAATAAAATAAATAACAGCCGCTAAAGTCAAAACTTCAACTGGCCGAAACGTTTCATTGTAAAGCATTTGCGAAGCTCGGGTAAGCTCTACCACTGTGATGGTTGAAAGAAGTGGTGTAATTTTTATCACCATAGTAAATTCATTTACCAACAGTGGAATAACAGAATGAAAAACTTGCGGTAAGATTACTTTAAACCATATTTTAATTCGAGGAAGTCCTAAGGACTCTGCGGCCTCTGTTTGACCTTTTGGAATACGGCTCAGTCCACCACGCAAGATTTCAGCAATATAAGCACCACTATTAAATCCCACCGCCATAATACCAGCTGTAAAAGGGCCAATGTTAATGCCAGTTAGCGGAGCTAAAGCATAATAAAAAACCAAAATTTGAACCAGTGCAGGAGTTCCCCGAATAAAACTACTATAAATAGTAACAAAGGTTCGCAACACCCAAAATTGACTGTTGCGCATCAGTAAAAGGCTAGTCCCAATCAAAATACCAACACCACAAGCAACAATGCCAACAAAAATAGTATACAGCGCACCCAACAACAAAGGGCCTGCTTTGGGAATGATTGTGAGAAACTGTAATTCCATTTGGTTTCAACTTATCATTAAAAAAGTTTTCCCCGACTAAATTGTCGGGGAAAATATCATTAAAACCATTTTAAATGGTTTATAACGCACCAGCAGGAAGATAATCTTTTGGTATGTCCATTTCAAAACCGAACCATTTTAGTTGCAGTTTTTTAAGGGTGCCGTTTTGTTCAAGTTTTGCAAGCGACTCGTTTATTCGATCACGTAAATCAACGCCATTTTGATCAGCTACCCATGCAAACAAAGTTCCATTTCCAATAAGAGCAAGTTGAGCAAATGTATTTGGTCGCTGTTCTTGCATAGTTGCAAGAGAAAATGATGGAATAGTTCCGATGTCAATCTGACCGCCTGCTAACGCTAAACGCATGTCATCAGTCGATTTAAATCCTCGAATTTCTGCAAAACCTTTTCCGCCACTTGCTTTTAATTCTGCATCAACCGCCTCGACTTCAGCTGCTTGAGAAGAACCAAGCTCAACACCAACTATCTTGCCGTTGACATCCTTAAGACCCATCATCTTATCACCGTAACGTTTAACCAACATTGTTTGTGCCACAGCCAAAGGTCTTGTAAATGCATATTTACTAACTCGATCTTCTTTAATTGCAACTGATGTTGCGACAAGATCATATTTATTAGCAAGAACTCCCGCTAAAATTCCATCCCAAGGAAGTTGAAGCTGTTCAAGCTCGACACCCATATCAGCTACTATTAAATCAAGGATATCTTTTCCGTATCCAACAACCTTACCATCTTTTAGGAATTCCATCGGTGGATATGCAACCTCGGTCGCAACAGTAATCTTGCCTTTACTATTCACCTTTTGCAAAACCGTTTCAGCAGTTACTGGCTGAATAGAAAGTAAAAGTAAAAAGGTTGTTGCAAAAGCCAACAATCTCTTTGTGACTTTAAGTTTTCGTATTTCAATCATTATTTTCTCCATGTTGTTTGTTTTTATATTTTTTTTCTTTTAGCTCGCGCATCGCATGCAGGTGCTAAAACGCAAAGCATTTCGAACATTAACGAAACTCCTACCCATGCTGTACCACCTGAAGGATCAAATGGTGGAGAGACTTCAACAAGGTCTGCACCTATCAAATTAAGTCCGTCCAATGCTCGTAACATTTTTTGTGCTTCATAAGTTGAGTATCCTCCTATTTCAGGCGTTCCTGTTCCTGGCGCATAACTCGGGTCAATTCCATCAATATCAAAACTCACGTAAGTTTTGCCATCCCCAACTATTTCACGCGCTTCCTTCATGATACTATCAACACCGCGATCAAAAAATTCATCGATTTCAATAATCCTAACACCTTGACTTAAAGCCCAATCGAAATCCGTAGACTCATATTTTACTCCACGAATACCAATCTGGATTGTTCGTTTTGGATCAAGAAAACCTTGTTCAATCGCTCGTCTAAAGGGTGTGCCATGAGTGTATTTGCTATCACCAAAATATGAATCATTCATATCTGTATGTGCATCAAAGTGAATCATCCCAACTGGCCCATTACGACCAAGCGATCTTAAAATTGGGAATGAAATCAAATGATCTCCACCAGCAGTAAGTGGCACAATACCTTTGTCAGACAGTTGATTATAAAAATCGGTAATGAGATCTAAACTTTTCATGATATCCATTGGGTTGACAGGGGAATCACCCAAATCAGCACAATTCACCATTTTAAAAGGATTCACTCCACTACGTGGATGTGTGGTACGTATCATTGTTGATAAATCACGTAATTGCCTTGGTCCATGTCTAGGGCCAGCTCGGTTCGATGTACCTCCATCAAAAGGAACACCCACAATGGCTATATCAGTTTTATCTACTAATGGGTTGTCTAGCTCAAGATGTGGCAAACGCATAAAAGTTGACATCCCTGCAAATCGTGCTGTTTTTAATCCTGGAATAGGTTGAAACGCCATATCTTTTGGCTGCATGTTTTAACTCCTTAACTATTTATTTATAATTAGAAGCTTATTTTTTACGTAATAAATTACAATAATTTAATTTGCTCAGATAAAAATATATTTCTTGAAAATAGCATTACGCAATAGTAGGGTCCCGACATCTTTTATTTCACGCATTAATTGCTGTTAGTTATAATAATTATTTCCATAAGAGAAATACAGATTAATAAAAATTACTCAAGTTGAGTTAATTAGCTAATATTAAATAG
>CALBNC010000030.1 GCA_937896195.1 uncultured Gammaproteobacteria bacterium | reverse complement strand
AATGACAAGCCACACAGTTTTTCATCAACTCCGATACTTGCTCTAAGGTATGGTCGCGACCTGAAAACGACTCGGCGTCCACCGCAATTTGATCAAACTTACTATGCGTGTCAGCCGCTAACAGCTTGAAGCTTAATGGCAGTTTAAGTATTAACGAAAAAGACACGCCGTTTGAGGCGCCTTGGCCCATAGTTTTGGCCGCGTTTGCTGCTAAGCCCATATCGTTGGTTGATACACCTTGAATAATCTGCTGAGTGGTTTGTAAAAAAGTGCGCATTTCTTCTAATACAGTAGCGCGATCTTCTTGATCCAGATAAATAGCCTGACGCTTGTCAGCGTCCTCGGCAAAGCTTTTTGTTGATAAAGCCAATAGGCAAATCAATAGACTGGTTATTATTTTTTTCATCGTTTTTTTTGTTTGTATAAAATTAGGGCTCGCTTAGGGCGAGCAATCCCGTACTGATTATAGCTCAATCACTTTTATTGGAGAGAAACAGAGTCATAATCAAAAGCACGATAGGGGTCTAACTACAGGTTGCGCCTTCAGCCACACCCATTTTCTTCAAAATTTTTGCCAATGGGCAAATATTAGTCAATCCACTTTGCATCAAATTAAAACCAACAAACACCGTTAGCCACATCCAATTTGGATCTACATATTGAGTCAGTGCAATACTGACCAATATCATCATTCCAGCCATTAATCTGACCATTCTATCTACTGTCATCTCTTACTCCTTTTTTTGATTACAAAAAGACCTTGATCACCAAGACCTTTAAAATTATTACTACTTACCCTCTAGAAAAATGCATTTCTCCAGCTAATAGCAATCGCACTTTCTTTATCTGCTTGAATACCATTACGATCTTGAGAAATCGGGGCAATGTACTCAATACTAATATTCTTAGCGGGTGCATACATGTAGTTCACGCCAATACTAGCTTCGGTAATCTTGCCACCATAATTTTCGGTTTGTGCGCCTAGTGCCGCACCAACTATATTAGAGTCAGACCCAACCATGTTGTCTTGATGCTCACTACGCAATCTGAATGAGGAAACCAGCGTTGGCTCCCAAGAGTAGGTTCCCCAAGCCGTTAGCTCATGCTTATCACCATAGCGCCAGCCTTCTGAGTTTTTGTCTTCTAACGGAATGGTAGCTAAATACTGTGCACCATAACCCCACTTATCCTCTTTACCCCAATAGGCTGCGCCAACCATTGCATCCCAAGTACCGCCGCCAAGCTGCATACCGTAACCCAAGCGACCATCTGTAAGAACTCCTGTTCCTATATGGCGCGCCATTCCTCTTTCTGTAATACTACCCGTTGGGGCACTCAAAACCGCGTCAATAATCACATTGTGCTTATTGTCTTCAGAGTTATAGGCCTTGTACAAAGCACCAAATTTGACATCTCCCAATCCTTTTGGATTGACTACAGCTGTACCTAGAGAATTGCCTGTATTCATGCTAAACGTTTCTAGTGTAATTGTTTTCTCAACTAATGGGGCCATAGCCACCAATGCAACTTTATCGTTTAAGGTGTAGTTAATAAATGGAAGTATCACATCAGCTTCAATACTATTTGGAACCACAAGCACTTTATCTCCGCCAACACCTGTAGTATTAGATCCTGCGATATTAACCGCATCAGCTTTAGAAATGGAGTTGTCTCCTTGTAACAAACCACCAAACTTATGCTGTTGAAAATTCACACCAGCAACATACTGACCCTTCTCAGGAAAAGCATACACACCAAACAAACCTGATGGTGGTGGTGAAGGCAATTGCTTGCGCATGTTCTTCATTTTTTTGATTTGCTTAGATAAAGCCACACGCTCCTTATAAGCATCATCGCCATATTCTGCAAAAGCTTGTGTTGGTACAACAAACGTTAAAGCTATCGCTGCTGCTATTAATAAATTGTTAGTGTTCATGTTTTCCCCTCTTTATTTTTTAATTATTTCATTAAGTCCGACGTACCTGGATATTCACGAAATACCGCGTGACAACCTACACAACCCGTACTGATTTTCCCCAGTAGTGCAGCCGCTTCGCTCATATTGCCTTGCTCTGCCGCTTCTGCTAATTTGATCGCATTGCCTTCTACTGAATCATTAAAAGATTCCAATACGGCTAACTTGCCATCATTAATATTCTCAAGACCTAAGTAAGGCAATAGACCGCCTACAGGGATTCGATGGTTTGCAAGTCGTCTTGCTGAGTCTGCCGTCATTTCTGCTGAGTCAGTCATAATGCCCATTGACATTGTTTGATAGTCAGACAATACTTCTAACATTACTTGGCGTAGTGTTGCTGTATCGCTCAAGCGACTGTGCATGGCTAAAATAGCCATCACTGCCATCTTGGTATCAGTTGACAAATCCCCTACTTTTGCTTGCAGTTCCGGCTTCATCATTGCAATTTGACCTTGTAATACTTTTTTCAAATCATCCATACCTGAATCAGCATTAACCACGCTAGGGGTTACTAGTCCGCCAACCGATAGGGCAATTGCTGCTGTTAGTGAATAGGTTTTAACTGTTTTTATTAGTTTGTTTTTATTTAACATTTACTTCTCTCCTAAGTTTTATTATTGGGTTTTACTTCTGTTATCATTTCATCAAACAAGGTTTAACTCATGACACGGTTGCCATCATAGAGAGGAGATATCTCGGTTTAATAACAAAGTCGTAACAAGATGTTATGAATTTGTTTCAAAACTGTAACGACACTTGGGGTGTAGATTTAATGGGCGATACTGTAAAACAAAAACTCTTAATTGTTGACGATGAGAAAAAACTTAGGGATTTGCTAACCTCATACCTGATTAAAGAGGGCTTTGATGTTGGTGCTGTTGCTGACGGCGTTGAAATGGATGCGTATTTACAGAGCAACACTGTTGATTTAGTTGTTCTGGATCTTATGCTGCCTGGTGAAGATGGCCTTTCAATTGGGCGTAGACTTCACCAGCAAAACAAACTGCCTATTATTATTCTATCTGCCCGTAGTGATGAAATTGACCGTATTGTCGGCTTAGAGATTGGCGCAGATGATTATCTATCAAAGCCCTTTAGCCCAAGAGAATTGCTAGCCAGAATTCGATCTGTACTTCGTAGGCACACAAAAAATATAAATACCGCCCCCAGTGATGACGATAAACATATCTATAGATTCGAAGATTTCTGTCTAGATACCAACAAGCATGAGCTAAGTAAAAATAACGAAACTATTGCCTTAACCGTGGGTGAATTCAATATGTTGAGTGTTTTTCTGAAAAACACCAATCAGGTTTTAAGTAGAGATAAATTATTAGAAATGAGCAAGGGTTATGATCGTGATCCGCTCGATAGAAGCATTGATATCTGTATTGGGCGCCTAAGAAAAAAAATAGAGCCCGATCCTTCAAACCCTATTTATCTAAAAACTATTTGGGGTGCTGGTTATCTATTTTCAGTCGAAAATTGACTATTAATTAAAATGAGCCTACTTAAACCAAAGAGTTTTTTCTATAAAACCCTATCTATTATTACCTTGGTTTCTATTGGTTTTCAAATAATCTTGTTGTCCGCTTTTTCTTATTACATGCTAATCCCCCTTGGGCAGCGGGCAACTGATGATTTATCTAGCGTTATTACCCACGCCGCAGAAACGTGGAGCAGGCTAAATCCAGAACAGCACGCGCACTTTTCGCAAGAGATGCTTGTTAAGCATGATTTGATACTGACCACTGAAACTTCACAGTTAGAGCCAACCACAAGCTTTCTGCCTTATATCTCTTTACTAGGAAACTCACTAGACAAACAGCTTAATACTGAGATCGTTATTAAAGAAAATATTGACAAAAATGGTGAACGCTGGTTTTGGGCTGACATCCCCATAAACAATCAAACTATACGCTTTGGGTTCTCTCGCTCGCGTATTGGCGTTAACCCACCGATTGCTTTTTTTATTATTATTATCGTAGACGCTCTTCTAGTCTTACTAACATCAATTTATTTGACCCGACGTCTGGTTAAGCCGATAGACGCCCTGTATAAAGCTGCGCGCCTAATTGGAAAAGGAAATTGGCCTGAAACATTAAAAGAAGATGGTCCAACAGAGTTAATCGTACTCACCAAGCAGTTCAATAAAATGAGCACCCAGGTTCAAGGGTTGCTATCCAATCGAACCGTACTTCTGGCTGGTATTGCGCATGATCTACGCACACCATTAACACAGATCCATTTAGCGTTATCTTTGCTGCCAAATAATGCTGAGAGTGAAGGTCTAATTAATAGTATTGAACAAGATTTAAAAACTATCAACGATCTAATTAGTGAAGCTTTAAATATAGGAACAGAGCTAACCAAAGAAAAAGAAAAGCCAACAAACTCACTTGATGAGCTAGAAAATATCGTTGCCGGTGTTGCAGCAAGCTATTCCAAAATAAGCATTAAACAGCTGGATGTTATCGACTGTCGGCCAATTTTATACCCAATGGCCTTTAGAAGAATCTTGACCAATTTGATTACCAATGCCATTAGATATGGAAACAACAAGCCTGTTGAAATAGTTTTTAGTTGTACCAACAAACAAACCATGATACAAATAAAAGATAGCGGCTTGGGAATCCCAAAAGAATCAATGAAGAAGGTTTTTCAGCCTTTTTATAGGTTGGAAAAATCACGTAACAGTGAAACGGGTGGCAGCGGTTTAGGCCTTGCAATTGTACAACAACTGGCCGATTCACATAACTGGGAAGTATCTCTTACAACAAGGAAAAACAACGGCATTAATGCCACAATTGTTTTTAACCATTAATATGGTGCCGATAGCCAGAGTCGAACTGGCACGAGCGTAGCTCACTACCCCCTCAAGGTAGCGCGTCTACCAATTCCGCCATATCGGCAAAAAAATTATAGCAACTTAGTAGCTAGGAATGTCGCTGGTATCAGATGGTGCTGGTGCGATCATCGGCACATCTGAAGGAATGGTTGAAGTTACCTGTTCCATAATACTAGCTGGATCGCTATTAGCACCCGTTTCATTGGTTGCTAGGTAGGCCAGCGTCAAGCTAGTTACAAAAAAACCAATGGCAACGCTGGCAGTTAATTTGTACATAAATGAACTTGCCCCTCTAGCGCCAAATACTGAGCCAGATGCGCCTGCACCAAAAGCAGCGCCTGCATCAGCGCCCTTGCCATGTTGCATTAAAACTAGCGCAATTAAACTAAGTGCTAGTAGTACATGAATAATTAAAATGATTTGAAATGACATAATTAACCCGCTTTACAAATTTGTAAGAAATCTTCTGATTTTAATGAAGCGCCGCCGATCAATCCACCATCAATATCTTCGCAACCAATCAGTTCGGCGGCGTTACCAGGGTTCATGCTACCACCGTATAAAATCGGAGTAGTTTGAGCGACGTTCGTGTCGTTCTGTGCCAACATTGAACGAATAAAGGCGTGTGCATCTTGAGCTTGTTGTGGTGTTGCTGTAACGCCTGTTCCAATTGCCCAAACTGGTTCATAAGCAATAATGATATTTTTAAAAGCCTCGATGCCAACACGATCAATCACTGCTTGAATTTGGCGAGAGACAACTGCTTCCATATTGTTACCCTCTCTCTCTTCTAGTGTTTCACCGATACAAAAAAGCGGCGTTAGATGGTTATCAAGTGCAACCTGTACTTTCTGCGCTACTACTTCATCAGTTTCGCCATACATGCTTCTGCGCTCAGAGTGTCCTACAACAACATACTTCGCACCAAAATCTTTAATCATATCTGCGCTTACCTCACCAGTAAAAGCGCCTGACGCGTTAACATTCAGATCCTGAGCACCAAGGTGTAATTGAGAGTGCGTAATTAACGCCTCAACCTGCGACATATACGGAAAGGGTGCGCAAACAATAACAGTTGAATCAACCTCTGCCATGCCAGAAAGAACGCCCATGATCAACGTATTGACCGTCTCTTTTGAAGCGTTCATTTTCCAGTTGCCTGCAACAATAACTTGACGCATAATAACTCTCTAGATAAAAAAGGATTGAATGTTACGCTATTTGGCGATAAAAATCAATGGTTAAAGCTTTAGTGTGAAGACTTTGAACCAAAATAAAGTGCCAGTGATACCATTAAAATTCCAAGTGCAAAATACACTAAGTCTAATGCGCCAACAAAGGTCATTGATAAGGACACCTCAAAGAAGGTAACCACTAAGATCATTAAAATAACCTTCGCTAATTTAGCTTTAAGATCATCTAAAGTGTTAATCACTAACACCTTAGATGATTGGCCGCTTCCTTTGGCTTCATCGATATCGCTGATAAACAACTCATACAAACCTAATGCAAAAATCAACAAAATCGTGGCCAACAAAAATCCATCAATTGAACCAACTGTGTGTGAAACTATTTCAATTTTTAAAGCTTTTTTTACGTCGGCGGTGGCGCCAATATAGTCGCTTGCGTGAACAATCAAACTTCCCACATCAATAGCGGTGATAACAAACAACATTAAAGAGAGTAATAGAGACGAAACCACCGCAGCTAAAACCATTAGCCTAGAGCTCCATAGCAACTTTTCAAAATACTTTTCTAAACCACTCATCCGCTTCTCTCTCAAAACAATATAATGCATAAGTATATCATTTACTTAATTTTAATTACCTCTTATGTCAAAAACCTGGGCCCAATGTTTGGACACACTTAAAGACACCGTCCCTTTAGCTGAATATAGTGTTTGGATCCACCCTTTAAAGGTGATAGAGAATCAACACACATTAACATTATTAGCACCTAACACTCAAGTTAAAAACTACCTTAGTAAAAATTTAAAAACTCAAATTAAAAATGCTGTTGCGCAGCATAACAAAAATCTAAAAATTTTTATAAGCCTAGCGCCAGATACAAACCCTGATAAATCAAACTATAAGAAGCACTCAACCCCTTTATTCGAAGACTACACTTTTGATAACTTAGTACTAGGCGGCGCCAACCAAATGGCTTACGCTGCTACCAAGCAAATTGCTGAAAATATTCACGGCTCACCCTACAATCCTTTTATTATTTATGGGGGGTCTGGTCTAGGTAAAACCCACCTTATGCAAGCTGCTGGTCATTTGGCAAAAGCTAAGAATCCAAACTTGAAGGTCATGTACGTGCCTCTTATGGATTTTGTTAGAAACATCACGTCCAGTCTTAGGCACAACTCCATTGAAAGCGTCAAAGCCTTTTACCAGTCAGCAGATTTATTGCTAGTTGATGATATACATCTAATAGCGGGCAAGGAAAAATCTCAAGAAGAGTTTTTTCATATTTTTAATTTTTTATTCAATGGCAAGAAACAAATTATATTCACATGCGATCAGTCACCTAAAAAGATTAAATCACTAGAAGAGCGCCTAAAAACAAGATTCTCTCAAGGACTAAACCTACACTTGACGCCGCCTGAGCTTGAGATGAGAGCTGCCATCTTATTAAAAAAATCACAAAATGAAAAAATCAACATTAATCTTACAGAAGATTTAGCTCTCTACATGGCAGGACATATAACCTCTAATGTCAGAGATTTAGAGGGTGCCTTGTTGAAATTAAAAGCCTTTGTAGATTTTTCTAAAATCAATCAGTCCTTTATTTCCAAAGAAGTTGTAGAAACTGCCTTAGGCGACTTAATCAAACCGATCATGAAAAACATAGATATAAATGATATTCAAAAAGAAGTTGCTAAACATTACGCGCTAACGGTATCAGACCTAAGCTCAAAATCACGCAAGCAACACTTAGTACTGGCAAGACAAATGGCAATCTATATCAGTCATGAGCTTAGTTCTTTAGCACTCAGCAAGATCGGTAAACAGTTTGGTAATAGAGACCATACAACGGTTATACACGCAATAAAGAAAATTGAAGAAAAGTTTGAAAACCCTGATATAAAAGATGATTACGACTTAATTAAACTTAAATTAGCCAACTTATAAACATATCCACAAAGGTTATTTTGTAAATACCAGTGGATAACAATAATAACTTTAATATAATACAAACTTTATAACCATATACACAATTTTTTACATAAAATACTAACAAACTATCAACAACTTAAATGATTAATTTTTAAAGAAAAATGTCACTTATTAACCAAAAAAGTCTCACTAATAATAACAATAACTTTTAATTAAAAGGATTTCAAGATGAATACTCAACTAACTGTTAAAGAACTACTAGAACCTTTGCAAACAGTTATCGGTGTTGTTGAAAAAAAACAAACTCTACCCATTCTTTCTCATGTGCTTATCCAACTAAAAGATAACCAGTTGACACTAACCACAACAGATATGGAAATTGAGATCCGAGCTTCTCACCCTATCCAAACCCAAGAAGAAATTTCTTTTACTATCTATGCAAAAGATCTAATTGATATTATTAGAAAACTTCCTGAAACAACAATCATTGAATTTATTATTGAAGAATCTAAGATTTATATTAAAACTAATAAAAACTCTTTTGAGTTAAATACTTTTAATCATCAAGACTTCCCTTTTCTACCAGAAATAGAAAATACAGATATTATCAAAGTTAATTGTCAGCAATTAAAAGAGCTTATTGAAAACACAAGTTTCTCGATGGGAAATCAAGATATTAGAGCTTATTTGAACGGTTTGTATTTTGAAGTCGATCAAGATAAGATAGTTGTAGTTGCAACTGATGGCCATCGTTTATCTATTGGTGAAATTAAGCAATTAAACACCTTGACTAACAAGAAAACAGTCATATTACCAAGAAAAGCTGTTTTAGAATTAACCAAGATACTAAGTAAAAGTGAGCACAGTGAGGTCGATATTCACTTGTCAG
Organism: uncultured Gammaproteobacteria bacterium; assembly: GCA_937896195.1. Taxonomy (GTDB): domain Bacteria; phylum Pseudomonadota; class Gammaproteobacteria; order PS1; family Pseudothioglobaceae; genus Thioglobus_A. The sequence continues at coordinate 34,484 of CALBNC010000030.1, read as the reverse complement.
ATAATTATTTTTATTTAGTTAGCAACGATACAACGATTATTAGTCGCCTTATTGACGGCAATTTCCCTAACTACTCTCAAGTATTACCAACTGACTTTGAGAATACTATTGTAATAGATCGTTTAGAATTTTTAAACGCTCTTCAACAGGCTTCAATCTTTGTTGAAGAGCGTACAAAAGGTGTTAAATTAGTATTTAAAAATTCAAAATTAAATATTTTTTCGCATTCAGAAAGAGGACAAGCTAAAACTCAAATTAGCACTAAAAACTTTGATAAAGAAATTGAAATAGCTTTTAATATTCATTATTTAATTTCTATTTTAGAAAAATTACAAACAAACGAAATTAACATGGTTGTTCCAGGTGGTGAGAACCAGTCTTGTATGTTGAGCAGTCCTGATGATGAAACTTATCAATATGTTGTTATGCCAATGCGCATTTAATTATTCATATTACATAATTAATCACTGTGGCAATTATTCGTAAACTGGCTATCACCCAGTTTCGTAATCTTAATCAACAATACATTGAACCAGGTAAACAGTTAAACCTATTTATTGCTGATAATGCTCAAGGTAAAACCAGTTTAATAGAAGCAATCTACTATCTGGGCCATAACCGATCTTTTAAAACTAAGTCTTTAAAAGAGTTAATAGAACTAGATCAGCAAAAGTTTCAGCTGGATGCCCAAGTTGATAACTATCGTGTTAAATTAGAAAAATCAAAGCAAAAAACTAATATTAATATTGATCAGTCACGTTTAAAAAATAGTAGTGAATTATCTAAAATTTTACCTATTCAAATTATCACGCCCGATAAAGGATTTATAGTAAATGGAACGCCAAAAAACAAACGATCTTATTTAGATTGGGGGGTGTTCCACGTGGAACCTAACTTTTTATTAAACTTTAAAAACTACAATAAAGCTTTAAAAAATATTAATACATTGTTATCTCAACAAAAACAACAAGAGCTAGATTACTGGTTTTTAGAAATTTCAAAACTCTCTGTTAATATTAATCAATCCAGAATTAATTACATTGAGCAATTAAAGAATACAAATTCAAGTGAATTGATTCAAGAGTTATCTGGCTTGTTTGATACTATAGATTCTTTTAACTATGAATTTAAATCAGGCTGGCCAAAAGAAGTTAATGCATTCGATAGTGATAGCGTTTATCAGTATTTATTAAAAAATAAACCATTCTTACTAAAAGCTAAATATTTAAACTACGGCCCCCATAAAGCCAGCCTTACGTTTTTTTTAAATGAAAAAGAAGAGTGCTTCTTATCAAGAGGTGAACAAAAAACTTTGTCAATTATATTTTGGCTAACACAAGTGTCAATGTTAGTAAAAAACAATATCTATCCTATCGTCTTGATTGACGATATATCTTCAGAATTAGACACAACCAAAATTAAAACTATTTTGCATTATTTAAATCATTTAAATGTTCAAACGTTTATGACAGATATCGGTAAAGATTTATCATTTATTAAAGACGAAAACCCCACTATTTTTAAAATTAATAAAGGTGTGATAACAACTCAATAGTAATCACTAACATTGTTTATATATTGATGAAAAAGCCTTAAGTCATAACATTTTATAGACACGCGTAAGTTGTTAAAAAAACCAGTATGACAGTCTCTATTTACCTTGCTCGTGGTATAATAATTTTATTTTTTTAAGCACTTATGTCTGAAGATCAATCCCAAGAATACAAAGCTTCTAATATTAAAGTTTTAAAAGGCCTGGACGCAGTTCGCAAGCGTCCCGGTATGTATATTGGCGACACTGATGATGGAACAGGTTTGCATCATATGGTGTTCGAAGTGGTTGATAATGCGATTGATGAAGCGTTAGCAGGCCATTGTTCTAAAATTAGCATTACCATTCATGAAGACCAGTCTGTTTCTGTTTCTGATGACGGCCGTGGTGTTCCTGTAGATATTCACCCTGAAGAAGGTGTTTCTGCAGCCGAAGTGATCATGACCGTGCTTCATGCTGGTGGTAAGTTTGATGATAATTCATATAAGGTTTCTGGCGGATTACACGGTGTTGGTATTTCTGTTGTTAATGCATTAAGTGAGTGGGTTAAATTAACGGTTTACCGTGATGGCGAAGTTCATGAGCAAAGCTATACACTAGGTGTTCCTGATGAGCCAATGAAAGTAACCGGTAAATCTGACACTACCGGAACCACTATTCATTTTAAACCGTCTCATGATGTATTTGCTATAACTGAGTTTAAATATGAAACTTTAGCAAATCGGGTTCGTGAATTGTCTTTTTTGAATTCAGGTGTTCACATTCAAATTGAAGAGGCAGGAACTGACAACAAAGATGTCTTTGAATATAAAGGTGGAATTAAAGCATTTGTTGAACATTTAAATAAAGCTAAAAAACCTATTCATACAGACATTATCTCAATCTCTGCTGAGCGTGATGATATTACAATTGATGTCGCTCTTCAGTGGTCAGAAACTTATCAAGAAAGTATTTATTGCTTCACTAATAATATTCCTCAGCGTGATGGTGGATCTCACTTAGCGGGTTTTAGAGGTGCATTAACTAGAACGCTCAATAGCTATATTGATAATTCTGGCATGGCTAAGAAAGAAAAAATTACCATTACTGGTGAAGATACTCGAGAAGGACTAACTGCGATTGTTTCTGTTAAAGTCCCAGATCCAAAATTCTCTTCTCAAACAAAAGAAAAATTAGTTTCATCTGAAGTTCGTGCACCTGTTGAGTCAGCTCTTAATGAAAAGCTAGGTGATTACTTATTAGAAAACCCAAATGAAGCAAAAATCATTGTTGGGAAAATTTTAGACGCCTCGAGAGCTCGTAATGCAGCCCGAAAAGCTAGAGAAATGACCCGTCGTAAGGGTGTTCTCGATATCGCCGGTTTACCGGGAAAATTGAGCGATTGTCAAACAAAAGACCCGGCTGAGAGTGAAATATTTCTTGTGGAGGGCGATTCCGCGGGCGGCTCAGCAAAACAGGGTCGTGATCGTCGCACCCAAGCAATTCTTCCTTTAAAAGGTAAAATTTTAAATGTTGAAAAAGCACGTTTTGAAAAAATGCTATCTTCAGTCGAAGTTGGAACATTAATTACAGCATTAGGTTGTGGAATTGGCAAGGAAGAATATGATCTTACAAAACTTCGTTACCATAAAATTGTAATCATGACAGATGCGGACGTTGACGGTGCGCATATTCGTACATTGCTACTTACGTTCTTTTACCGATATTTGCCAGAATTAATTGAACACGGTTATTTATACATTGCTCAGCCACCCTTATATAAAGTTAAAAAAGGTAAGCAAGAGCGATACTTGAAAGATGATCAAGAATTGAATGATTATTTATTACAAGAAGCTGTAAATGATGCAAACCTATTCTTTAGTGCAGATGAACCGGCAATATCTGGTGTTGCACTTGAGAGCTCTGTCAAAGACTATTATAAAATTATTACCATTATTGGTAAATTATCTAAGCATTATCACCCTGACTTATTAAAAGTCATTGCAAACTCTACGGCTGTTGAGAATTTATCAGATAAAAAATCAATGGAAAACTGGTGTGAGTTAGTAACTAAAAAGCTTAATCAAGATTTAACACCTGCTCAAAAGCATAGTGTTGTGTATGTTCAAGGTGAAGTTAAACACACCTTGTGTGTTTATGGCGTCGACACCGACCAAACAACACTTGGCCAAGCGTTTTTCGATTCAATTGATTATCAAACTATCAAAGCTTTTTCAAACAAAATTGAAAGCGCTATTAATAAGCAATCTTTTGTAGAAAAGAAAGATAAGAGAGTGCAAGTTAATAGCTTTAGTGAGGCGGTTGCATTTTTAATAGAGGATGCTAAAAAAGGACAAAGTTTCCAGCGTTACAAGGGTTTGGGAGAAATGAACCCTGAACAGCTTTGGGAAACCACCATGGATGCAGAGCAAAGAACCCTACTCAAAGTTAAAATTAATGATGCGATTGTAGCCGATGAAGTTTTCTCCACCTTAATGGGTGATGAAGTTGAGCCACGTAGAAAATTTATCGAAGATAACGCCCTATCAGTTGACAACTTAGATTTTTAAATACAAATAAATAAACCAATAAGGAGATAATATGTCTAAAAAACATCCTGTCGTAGTAGTAACCGGATCGTCTGGCGCTGGAACAACTTTCGTAAAACGTGCATTTGAGTCCATTTTTTTACGTGAAAAAATAAATTCATTGATTGTTGAGGGTGATAGTTTTCATGCATATGATCGAGTTGCCATGAAAGCAAATGTTAAGAAAGAAGAAGCGCTAGGAAATAATTTCTTTTCACATTTTGGTCCAGATGCTAATTTATTTGACAAAATTGAAGAAACATTTAAAGATTACGGTAAGACTGGGCAATGTGATCGTCGTTATTATTTGCATTCTGATGAAGAGGCTAGTGAGCACAACGAACGCCTAAACACTGACTTAAATCCAGGTGAATTTACACCGTGGGAAAAGGCCGGATTAGGCACAGATATACTTTTCTATGAAGGTCTTCATGGTGCAGTTGTTACTGATGATATTGACATGGCACAACATGCTGACTTAAAAATTGGCGTAGTGCCGAGTGTTAATCTTGAATGGATTCAAAAAATTCATCGAGATAATGCAGAGAGAGGTTATTCAGCAGAAGAGACGGTTGATACCATCATGCGAAGAATGCCAGACTATATTAATTACATTACACCGCAGTTTTCTAAAACAGATATTAACTTTCAACGCGTTGCTACAGTTGACACTTCTAATCCATTTATCGCTCGTGACATTCCAACCCCTGATGAAAGTTTTGTGGTGATTCGTTTTAACGATCTAGAGAAAACACCGGTTGACTTTACTTACTTACGTAGTATGGTTAGTGGGTCATTTATGTCTAGACGTAACACTATTGTTGTGCCGGGTGGAAAAATGAGTTTAGCAATGGAGATTATTTTGTATCCAATTATTAAGAAGATGATCGAAGACAAGTAAATCGTTTCCCTTAAACTTAAAACCCTAATTATTGAATAGTAATTAGGGTTTTTTAATACATAAAAGGCTAAATGAATAGTATGAACATAATGAAAGCGCCAACTGCCCCAACATTTTTTCAATTTTTCCAATATTGGTTAAAACTAGGCTTTATAAGTTTTGGCGGCCCAGCTGGTCAAATATCGATGATGCACTATGATTTGGTTGAAAAACATCGTTGGATATCCGAGCATCGTTTTTTACATGCACTTAATTACACTATGGTATTGCCAGGTCCAGAAGCTCAACAATTGGCAACCTATATTGGATGGTTGATGTTTGGTATTCGAGGAGGTATTGCTGCCGGTGTTTTGTTTGTATTACCCTCTTTGTTTATTCTAAGCGCACTAACTTGGGCGTACTTAAGTTATGGAACACTTGATGAAGTAGCAGGAATTTTGTATGGTATTAAACCCGCTGTTACAGCCATTGTACTTTTTGCTGCTTACCGTATTGGATCAAAAGCATTATCTAATCCAGTACTTAAGGTGTTAGCTGTATTAGCATTTATTGCTATTTTTCAGTTCAAAATAGCCTTTCCTTATATCGTTTTAATTGCTGCTTTGATTGGTTTTATAGGTGCCAAAGTATCACCCTCAATGTTTATGGCACCCACCCACCATGCCAGTAGTAAAAGTAATTATGGTCCTGCATTAATTGATGATAATACACCCACGCCTGATCATGCAAAATTTAGCTGGCCACGCTTATTTATTTTTGCACTTACTGGTATTGTTATCGGTATTACCGCAATGAGCTTGTTGGATAATAAAGTTCTTCAAGATATGGGTGAATTTTTTACAAAAGCAGCACTACTAACCTTTGGCGGCGCTTATGCGGTTCTGCCTTATATTTATCAAGGCGGCGTTGATCAGTATCAATGGTTAACTGCCACTCAAATGATGGATGGCTTGGCATTGGGCGAAACTACGCCTGGCCCGTTAATTATGGTTGTCGCCTTTGTTGGTTTTGTGGGTGCAACTGTTAATGAGGTATTTGGCCCAGAATCTATTCTTTTATCTGGTTTTGTTGGAGCATCAGTTGCTACTTTCTTTACTTTTTTACCCTCATTTTTGTTTATCTTTTTAGGGGGTCCAGGTGTTGAGGCAACCCGTGGTGATTTGAAATTTAGTGCGCCACTATCTGCAGTGACTGCTGCAGTCGTTGGTGTAATTGTTAATTTAGCAGTATTTTTCGCATTGGCGACACTGTATCAAAATCATCAAGTTGATTGGATATCTTTAATGATAACACTCGCCGCATTTACTGCGCTATTTCGATTTAAAATTGGCATTATGACTGTAATAATGACAAGTGCAGCTATCGGCCTAGGCCTAACGCTAATTTAGTGCTTAGCGCTATTTAATGACGATATTAACCAATTTGTTTGGCACAACAATTACTTTAACGATTGTCTTGCCACTGGTAAATTTAACAACATTTTCATCTGTTAACGCCTGAACTTCTACTTGCGCTTTGTCTGTATCTGCACCCAGCATAAGTTTTGCACGTAATTTACCATTAACTTGAACAATTATTTGTACTTCATCTTGCTCTAAAGCCTTGTTGTCAACTTCTGGCCAAGACTCATTAATGATAGCAGTTTGATGACCAAGTTGTTGCCATAGATGGTGACATAAATGAGGCGTTATTGGACTTAATGCCCGTAAGATAATATCTAACGATTCCAGGCGTAATGCCATTGATTGCCCATCAGTTTGTTTAAACTTACTAAGCATATTGGTTAGCTCCATCATTGCTGCAATAGCAGTATTAAAAGAGTGTCTACGTTTAATATCATCGGTTATCTTTGCTAGAGTTTGATGTGTTTTTTGGCGAATTTGTTTCTGTTCCTTGTTAAGAGTATTTATATCTAAACTCTCAGTAGCATGAGATTTGCTATCACTGAAATAGCCTTCTGCTAGTCGATAAACTTTATTGACAAATCTATACGAGCCTTCCAATCCAGAATCGCTCCATTCTAGGTCTTGCGTAGGTGGTGCGGCAAATAAAATAAACAAACGAACAGTGTCTGCGCCATATTTTTCAATCATTTCAGCAGGATCGACTGTATTACCTTTAGATTTACTCATTTTGGCACCATCTTTAAGCACCATACCTTGAGTTAATAAATTTTTAAAAGGCTCATCATGTTTAATCAAACCTTCATCACGCAGCAGTTTGCTGAAAAATCTTGCATATAAAAGATGTAAGATTGCATGTTCAATGCCACCAATATATTGATCCACTTCAAGCCAGTAATCAGCGCGCTCATCCAGCATTGCCTCATCATTATCTGCACACGCATATCTTGCGAAATACCACGATGACTCAAAAAACGTATCAAATGTATCTGTCTCTCGCTCAGCCTTGCCACCACAAGTTGGACAGGTTGTTTCGTAAAATTCAGGCATTTTCTTGATTGGAGAGCCAACCCCATCAAAGGCGACATTTTCAGGCAAGATGATAGGTAAATTTTTCTCAGGCACAGCAACTGAGCCACACTTAGCGCAATTGATAATCGGAATAGGGCAGCCCCAATAGCGCTGACGGGATACACCCCAATCGCGTAATCGGTAGTTATTTTGTTTTTCACCTAAATTTTCTAATTCAAGCTTCTTAGCGATTGCCTCAAAAGCTTGTTCGAAATTAAGACCGTTAAACTCACCAGAATTACATAAAACACCTTTATCGGTAAAAGCACTTTCAGAAGTGACATGTTCACCTTCTTTGGGCTTGACAACCTCAAGCATTGGGATGGCGTATTTCTGTGCAAATTCAAAGTCTCGCTGGTCATGAGCCGGTACACTCATTACGGCACCGGTTCCATATCCCATTAAAACAAAGTTGGCAATCCAGATTGGCACATCTTCCCCAGTTATAGGGTGAGTACAGGTAAGTCCGGAGTTTGCACCTTTCTTTTCCATGGTTTCCATGGCTGCTTCAGAAGTTTCCATGGTGCGGCATTCTTCAATAAATTTTTGAACTTCTGAATTGCTTTTGCCTGCTTGTAATGCCAAAGGGTGCTCGCTGGCAATGGCTAAATAAGTGACACCCATCAAAGTATCAGGACGAGTTGTGTAGATTTTTAGCGAGTCAGCGCCTTGTCTATTAAAGCTAATTTCTAAGCCGGTTGATTTTCCAATCCAATTCCTTTGCATGGTTTTAACTGCCTCGGGCCAACCATCAAGCTTATCTAATGAGTCGAGCAGTTCATCAGCATAGTCGGTGATGCGCATAAACCATTGAGAGATTTCTTTTTTCTCGATAAGAGCATCCGAGCGCCAACCACGACCATTGATAACTTGCTCATTAGCCAACACAGTTTGATCAACTGGATCCCAGTTAACAACAGCATTTTTTTTGTACACTAGGCCTTTTTCAAACAGCTTAACAAACAGCCATTGTTCCCATTTGTAATATTTTGGATGACAAGTGGCTATCTCACGTGACCAATCATAGCCGAAGCCTAATTGGGTTAGCTGGTCTCGCATGTAGTCAATGTTCTCGTAAGTCCATTTTGCCGGCGGTACTTTATTTTTTAATGCAGCATTTTCAGCAGGCAATCCAAATGCATCCCAGCCAATCGGCTGCATGACATTTTTCCCTTGCATTTTTTGAAATCGAGAGATGACATCGCCAATTGAATAATTTCGCACATGGCCCATATGTAGGCGCCCTGACGGATAAGGAAACATGCTTAAGCAGTAATATTTTTCTTTTGAAGTGTCTTCAATAACCTCAAACGACTTGTGTTCTTTCCAATATTGCTGGGCTTCAGATTCGATCTCTAAGGGGGTATATTCTGGGTTCATGATGCGTTTTATTTGCTGCCGATATCACACTGAGAGATAGCAGAGTTAAGTTCAAGCGTACCGATTAAATCATCAATACTATTTAGTTGGTGATCGATTAAATATTGACTAATACCGTCGTTAATCTTAGGGCATACCAATGGATCATAAAATAAGGCGGTACCGATGCCAACTGTAGAGGCGCCTGCAATGATAAATTCAATAGCATCGTTAGCAGTCATAATTCCGCCTTGACCGATAATAGGAACATTGTATTTTTTACTAACCTGATACACCTGGTGAACCTTTAAAAGAGCGACCGGCTTAATGGCTGCCCCAGACAGGCCGCCTTGATTGTTGCCAATAACAGGGCGTCGCGTTTTTGTATCAATTGACATGCCCATCAGAGTATTGATAACGGCCAAACCATCGGTTCCTGCATCAATACATCGTTGAGCATTCAGAGCGATATTAGTTTGATTGGGAGATAGTTTAGTGATTAAAGGCTTAGTGGTATTTTTTCGACAAATTTCAACCACTCGATAAGACATGTCTGGATCGTTACCAAACGCGACGCCCCCCTCTTTTACGTTAGGACAAGAAATATTGATTTCAATAGCATCAATGTCAGAATCATCAAAACGTTTTGCAATTTCTCCATACTCCTCAATAGAAGAGCCTGAAATATTAATAATAAAACGCGTTTCTTTTTTATCTAGTTTTGGCATGATTTCGTTAATCACGATATCAGTGCCCGGGTTTTGCAGCCCAATGGCGTTAATCATACCCTCTGGAGTTTCGGTGACACGACTAGGAATGTTGCCAAGTCTAGGCTCTAAAGTCGTACCCTTAAGACAAATGGCGCCAACATCTGTATTGGAGAAGCCTTCAATTCTCGTATATTCTTCACCAAATCCAACGCAACCAGACAGGAGAACGATTGGAGAGTCTAGCTCTAGACCACAGAACTGTGTTTTTAAGTTATTATGCATACGCGGTATTATACATTTTTGCTGTTAAAATTAGTGATTATGAAAGGCTTGTTTATTAGTGGAAGCGGAACAGATGTTGGTAAAACTTTTATCGCGCAACATCTTGTTAACCTGTTAACCCAATCAAAAATAGTATCTGTGAGAAAGCCAGTTGAGAGCGATTGTCAGGTTGTTAATGGCGACTTAGTAACCAAGGATGCGTTTAAGTTGCTAAAGGCAAGCAACGTTGATGATGATATTGACATAGTGTGTCCACATAAGTTTCATCACTGTAGTAGCGCTGAAAGTGCGAGCAAAGTAGGTAATATTGAATTATCACTTGATCAGTTGATCGATGCATGCGTAAGTGATTCGTTTGTTGTGGTTGAAGGCGCGGGTGGATTATTATCTCCAATGGCAAAAGACACGCTAAATATAGATTTGGCTAAATCACTAGCTTTGCCACTGATTATCGTGGTTAAGGATGAATTGGGTGCAATCAACCAGGCGCTATTAACTATCAAGGTGGCGAGACAATATCAGCTTGAAATTGCCTGTGTTGTGTTAAACCAGTTTGAGCCCAATACGCTTGAAAATGCAAGTGCTATTCGTCATTACGGGGGTTGTAATGTAGCGATCTACAATAGTTCGCTAATAGCTGAATTTAATCAAATACTAGGAAAAATACTAAGGTTGAGCTAGCTTTAATCGAGCAGAGTAAGGCCGGGTTTTTCTTCGACCTCTAAGGGCGGATCTTTAATTTCAAACAGCATGCCTTCACCGTTTTCACCAGCATAAATACTAAGTACTGAGTCGATTGGTATAAAGACATCAACTGATTGACCAGAAAATCGAGCCTTAAAGCCGATATGGTTATCACTTAATACAAGCGATTCAGTTGCAGAGCCTGCAATGTTAAGGACAATTCTATCTTGCTGGATAAACTGCTTGGGGACTACAACTGAAGAGTGGCTACAATCAACTAAAATATGGGGCGTTAATCCAGAGTCTTCCATCCATTGATGGTAGGCTCTAATTAAGTAAGGTGTAACTGAAGCCACGGCTGAGTGGCTAGTTGTATTCTTTTTCGCAGTCCGTCATACACTCTTTGAAAGAATCTCTAGCGAAGAGTCTCTTAGCATAATCGTTGACAGCTTTTCCAGGCGCGCCTAAATCAATATCTAGCCTCTTTAAGCGCCACAAAAGTGCAGCCAAACAAGCGTCCACAACTGTCATTTCATCACTTTTGAAGAAAGGCTTATAAGCAAACAAGGGTACTAATTCAATCAAATTACTCTTTAAGATCTTTCGAGCCTCATCGGCCTGCTTTTTACTTCCAGTTTCAATGGTATCAGCCAACTCAAACCAGCAGCCTTCAGAGCGAGTAAATCTAAAAACCATTAATCTCTTTTCAGATTTTTCAATTGGGTCTACTGGCAGTAATGGTGGGAATGGAAACCTTTCATCTAGGTATTCCATGATGACAGATAGATCATACAGAACAATACCGCGGTCAAATAAAGTAGGAAGAGATTGACAAGGGTTTAGCTCTAGAATTTCTTCGGGCATCTCGTCAACTTTAAGATTGAATACATTTCTTTCAATGCTCTTTTCAGCCATGATAAAGCGCACTACATGTGATTCAATTTCATGAGGTGATGAGTACAGCGTAGTTGAAGATGGATTAGGTTTTCTTAACATGGGTTTCTACCTTTTTTAAAATCAAAAAAACAGCACCTTATTTTAATAGAGCGCTGTTGTATATTATAATTGTACTGGTTTAGTTAGTCTTTTGCACGCCATTTACCGTACTTGACGTCCTTCCAATATTCTTTTTTCATTAAGTAAGAAAGAATAAATAGGATGAATAAAAATCCTAGAACTTTAACACCAATCTCATATCTAATTAGCTTTACAGGCTCTGATACATAGTCTAAGAAGTTAGTAATATCTCTTACTTCTCGATTGAATTCTAGCTCTGATTTATCCTGCTTAGATTGCCATAGGGCATCCGGCATAGAGGCATTTTTCAATACATGGTTATTCACACCATAAGGGCGTGTATCGTCTGCATAAAAGCCTCTAAGGTAAGTATAGATCCAGTCTGTGCCCTTTGCTCGAGCGGTCAGTGATAAGTCAGGCGGGGTTGTGCCAAACCATTTATTTGCTCCATCAACAGGCATTGATGAAAATATCTTGCTACCTGTTTTTTCAGCATTAAACATTAGATTTTTAGCCATATCAGCTTCATTAATATTTAAGTCCTTAGCAATACGGTTATAGCGCATCAGTTCAATAGAGTGACAGCCTGAACAATTGTTCATGAATGACTTGGCGCCTCGCTGTAATGAAGCCTCATCAGTAATATCAGTATCAGCATGATCCAAGTTAACGCCCCCACCAGCTGCGCTAGCATTGAAAGAGATTATGAATACTGAAACTATAGATAGTGTTTTAAGTAGTATTTTCATATTATTTCTCCGTCGTTCTTTCAGGCACTGGTTTAGTTTTACCAATAGAGGTAAACCAAGGCATTAGAATAAAGAATGCAAAGTAAAGTGTGGTGAAAATTTGAGCCATTAGACTGTACAAAGGCGTAACTGCTTGCATACCAAGCCAGCCTAGCACGACAAAAGTGACTACGAAAATTCCTAATGCAACCTTATAAGGCCATGAACGGTATCTAATTGATTTTACTTTAGAGCGGTCTAGCCATGGTAACGCAATAAGAATCAATAAGGCGGAAAACATAGCTAATACGCCCGGCAATTGCGATCCAAACATTGGTGGCACAGCTCTTAAAACCGAATAAAAAGGCGTCAAGTACCATAGCGGCGCAATGTGATCAGGTGTCATAAGGGGGTTTGCTTCAATAAAGTTCGGACCCTCCAGAAAATACCCACCTAACGCAGGAGCAAAAAATACAATTGAGGAGAAGATCATTAAGAAGACTACCACGCCCACAATATCTTTGACACTGTAATACGGATGGAATGGAATGCCATCTTTTGGAATGCCGTTCTCATCTTTATTTTGCTTAATTTCAACACCGTCTGGATTGTTTGAGCCAACTGTATGTAATGCAACGATATGCAAGAACACTAAAACCACTAAGATTAATGGAATGGCGATAACATGTAATGAGAAGAATCGATTTAATGTAGCATCGCCTACAGCATAGTCACCTAAAATAAATTCTAAGATTATGTCACCCACAATTGGGAATGAGCCAAAAAGATTTATAATAACCTTGGCACCCCAGTAAGACATTTGACCCCACGGCAGAACGTAGCCCATAAAAGCTTCAGCCATCAAGGCGATGTAAAGCACCATACCAAGTATCCAAATTAATTCTCGAGGCGCTTTATACGAACCATAAAGTAGCGCTCGGTACATGTGTAGATAAATTACCACAAAGAATGCAGATGCACCTGTTGAGTGTATATAGCGGATTAACCAGCCCCAATCAACGTCTCGCATAATATACTCAACGGATGCAAAAGCATTAGCTGCATCAGGCTTGTAATGCATGGTTAAAAAGATGCCAGTAAACAGCTGAATAACCAATACTAGTATTGCTAAAGATCCAAAAAAATACCAGAAATTAAAGTTTCTAGGTGTGTAGTATTCTGCTAAATGCTCATTCCAGACTTTAGTTAGTGGAAATCTTTGATCTATCCAGTTTTTGTTGTTGTCCATTTTCTCTCCAATAGTTAGACTTTCGGATCAACACCTAAGCGGATAAGCGTGTCTGATACAAAGTGATAAGGCGGGATAGCCAGGTTGATCGGTGCTGGTGTGTTTTTATAGACACGCCCTGCTAAGTCAAATTTAGACCCGTGACAAGGGCAATAAAAGCCACCCTGCCATTCGTCACCACCTAAGTCTGCTGCGCCTACTTCAGGACGATAGGTAGGAGAACAGCCTAAATGGGTGCAAATACCAATTATGACAGCGATTTCAGGATTGATAGAGCGCCATTTATTTTTGGCATAATCAGGCTGTTGAGGCTCTTCATTATTTGGATCCACCAGAATATCATTTAATGTATCTAATCTAGCCACTGTGTCTTTGTCACGCTTGAAAATCCAAACAGGTTTTTTGCGCCAAAGAACGCGAACAAGCTGGCCATCCTCTAGTTTTGAGATATCTACGTCTACAGGAGCTCCAGCTGCTTTTGCGCGTGCTGAGGGCATCCAAGAAGACAGAAATGGCACCAGTACAAAGCCAACACCAACAGCACCAACGACACTAGTGGCGTTGGTTAAAAAGCGCCTTTTCTTTAAATCTATTTCTTGTTCTGACATAAGATTACAGTCCTTTATTCTAAATGTTTATACATTAAAAATTTAATAATTATACTGTAATATTGTTATTAAATGATAAGCAATTGGCGTGGTTTGGGTTATTGACTGGTAGAGACTTTGATGCTGATATGATCTATTTTACTAGCTAAAGAGATAGACTGTAAAAGTATGATTAATTCAGGAAGCTGTTGTTTGGCTCTAAAGGCAATAGCCGGGTTGTCAGCTATCAAGGTTGCTGTATTGCTCTTAATAAGACAAAGTTTCAAAGTTTTGAGGGTGGCTGGTAGTTTTGGCGCTAGCTGCACATTGATTTCATTATATATTTTAGCCTGGGCAAATAATTGACCCAGCTCTCCGTTGGGAGAAAAATCTGAAATATTAGTTGTTGGTTTATGCGGGCACATTTGATGCAAAGGCTAGTTTATATGTGAGAAAATAGGTTTTTTGTAAAAAATAGTTCTTTCTATCCTATATGAGTATTATAAATAAAATTTTATCCAAGATTGTCGGCTCTAGAAATGAGCGACTTGTTAAAGAATTAAGCAAGACAGTTAAAGATATTAATGATCTAGAGGAAGGAATTCAAGCCTTGAGCGATGAGCAGTTGCGAGCCAAAACCCAAGAATTTAAAGACCGCTATGAGTCTCAAGAGTCTTTAGATGAATTATTAACTGAAGCTTTTGCGGTGATGCGTGAGGCCAGCGTTCGGGTGCTCGGACTAAGGCATCACGATGTTCAGCTTATTGGCGGCATGGTTTTACATAATGGTAATATTGCAGAGATGGGGACTGGTGAAGGTAAAACTTTAGTCGCCACGTTGCCAGCTTATCTTAATGCTTTAAGCGGTAAAGGGGTTCATATTGTTACCGTGAATGATTATCTAGCTGAGCGTGATGCTGAATGGATGGGTAAGGTTCTTGAGTTTTTAGGCTTAAGCGTTGGAATTGTTGCGTCCAATAAGCCGCCAGAAGACAAGCAAGTAGCTTACGCATGTGACGTGGTTTACGCCACTAATAATGAATTGGGCTTTGATTATCTACGCGACAATATGGCCTTTACTACTGATCAAAAGGTGCAACGAGGACTGAATTTTGCCATTGTTGATGAAGTAGACTCGATTTTGATTGATGAGGCGAGAACACCTTTGATTATTTCTGGACCTGCAGCAGATTATGCTGAGGTATACAGAGCCATTAATCACATGATTCCCAACTTTACCAAGCAAATTGAGAGTGGCGAAGGTAAGGAAATTGTTGTGGAAGTGCCAGGAGATTACACAGTCGATGAAAAGCATAAGCAGGTATTTTTAACGGACGACGGTCACTCAAAAGCAGAGAATCTTTTGATTGATGCAGGCGCACTATCTGAGGGCGCAAGTCTTTATGATGCTAGTAATATTTTATTAATGCAGCATATTAGCTCGGCTCTTAGAGCCCACATCTTATTTAAAATAGACGACCACTATATTATTGATGGCGATGAGATAGTGATTGTTGATGAATTTACTGGCAGAACAATGCCAGGTCGTCGCTGGAGTGAAGGGCTTCATCAGGCGATTGAAGCCAAAGAAGGGGTGAGTATTAAGAAAGAAAATCAAACGCTAGCCTCGATCACTTTCCAAAACTATTTCAGACTATACGCTAAGCTATCTGGTATGACTGGAACGGCAGATACTGAAGCGGTTGAATTTCAAGATATTTATAATCTTGAAACTGTTGTTATTCCGCCTAATAAAATTTCAGAGAGAGACGATAAGGCAGACCAGATTTACCTAACATTAGAAGAAAAACTAGAGGCTATTGCGAACGATGTAGGTAATTGCCAAGAAACAGGCCAGCCAGTTTTGGTAGGCACCAGCAGTATTGAAAATTCTGAAGCGGTTTCAGACCTATTAACTAATAAAAAAATCAAGCACGAAGTGTTGAATGCGAAGCAACATGAAAGGGAGGCAATCATTATTGCCAATGCTGGCTCAGTTGGTGCGGTAACCATTGCAACTAATATGGCTGGTCGTGGTACTGATATCGTACTAGGTGGAAAACTGACAGACGATGCAACGGACCAACAAAAACAAGATTGGAGTGTCGAGCATGCTAAGGTGATTTCAGCAGGCGGTCTTCATATTGTTGGTACTGAGCGCAATGAGTCTCGTCGTGTAGATAACCAGCTGCGTGGTCGTTCTGGTCGTCAAGGCGATGTGGGGTCGACTCGATTTTATTTATCGTTAGAAGACAACCTGATGCGTATTTTTGCCAGTGAAAAAATGGCAACAATGATGCAAAGACTAGGCATGGAAAAGGGCGAAGCTATTGAGCATAAAATGGTTAATAGGGCCATTGAAAACGCACAGCGTAAAGTTGAGGGTATGAATTACGATGCCAGAAAGAATTTGCTCGAGTACGATGATGTCGCTAATGATCAGAGAAAAGTTATTTACACATTGCGCGATGATTTAATGGACGTTGACAATGTTCAGGATCATTTTATAAGTATCAGAAAACAAGTCATTGGAGCGCTGTTTGGGGGTTATATTACGGCAGAACAGGCTGAAGAAGACTGGGATGTTGAAGGTTTGCATAACGCGCTAAAGGCAGACTACAAGGCGGATTTTCCTTTGCAAAAGTGGCTTGACGAAGGTGTTGATGTTGATGAATTAGAGAGTAGGATTGTTGAAGGCTTGAGTGCAATTTGCGACTATAAAGAAGAATTAGCTGGCTCTGAATCTATGCGTGGATTTGAGAAGGCAGTTATGCTGCAAACGCTTGATCATTATTGGAAAGAGCATTTGGCCGCTATGGATTATTTGAGACAAAGTGTTAATTTGCGCGGGTACGCACAAAAGAACCCAACCCAAGAATACAAGCGAGAGTCTTTTGCTATGTTTACAGAGCTTTTAGACACTATCGATATTGAAGTAGTTAAGTCACTATCTAGTGTAACTATTAATGAGAATACAGATGCCTCTGATGTTGAACAGCAAGATAATGAAGCAACTGAGCCGCAACATGATGAGCTTGGAACAACGGGTGTTGATAATCATGAAGTCGAAGCATTAGAGCAGCAAGCTTACCAACGAGGTGATGAAAAGGTGGGGCGCAATGATCCTTGCCCATGTGGCTCGGGCAAAAAATACAAAAACTGTCATGGCTAACATAGAAAAAGCCCAATATTATATTGGGCTGATGTCTGGCACCAGTCTTGATGGTGTTGATGGGGTTATTGTTAATAGCATAACTCAAAAAATAGTTGATCAAGCTTATCTACCCTACTCAGAGGCCCTCAAAAGCAGCTTGCGCCAGTTAACGCAGAGTGGCCAAACCTCATTAGAAAATTTAGCGGAAATAGACATTCAAGTTGCAGATGTTTTTTCTAATACAGCCTTACTTTTATTATCTAATGCTGGCCTTAAGCCTGATGAGATTGTTGCAATTGGCTCACATGGCCAAACAATTTATCATCAAGGCGGCAACTACTCGATGCAAATCGCACACGGTGCATTGATTGCACAAAAAACCAACATCACAACTGTGGCAGATTTTCGCATGCAGGATGTTGCCGCTGGCGGCCAGGGCGCCCCGCTAACGCCACTGTATCATCTGCATTTACTAAATGGCAAGCCTGGCATGGTGATAAATCTAGGCGGCATTGCCAACTTGACCCAGCTTCGTGGCGAAAGTGTTATTGGTTTTGATACGGGCCCGGCCAATACGTTGTTAGATAACTGGATTGAACGGCACAAGTCATTAGACTATGATCGTGATGGTTTATGGGCTAGAAGTGGTCTTGTTAACCAGGCATTGTTAGATAAGATGTTAGCAGATGCTTATTTTCACAAAAAAATACCCAAGAGTACGGGTCCAGAATATTTCAACCTCGCTTGGCTGGATAAACTTTTGACGGGTGATGAAGCTGCAAAAAATGTTCAAAGAACTTTATTAGAGCTGACGGCCCTGAGCATCTCCCACTTCATTCGGCCAAATACTGATGTGTATTTGTGCGGGGGTGGTGTGCATAATGCTTTTTTAGTAGAGCGCCTAACGTATTTAAACCCAAGTAGTCGTATTATGAGCACCAATGATTTGGGCGTCCATGTAGACTATGTTGAAGCCGCTGCTTTTGCTTTTTTTGCACAGCGCACGTTAGCGGGTAAAACCTCAAATTTAACTGAAGTGACTGGCGCAAAACAAACGAGAATATTAGGAGCAATTTATGCAATTTAAATTAACTCAACCAGACGATTGGCATTTACACGTGCGCTCTGGAGAGGCATTAAAGTCAGTCATAGCCATGAGCGCCAATCAAATGGCTAGGGCTATTATCATGCCAAATTTGAACCCGCCAGTAGCGAATGCTGAACAGGCACAAGCCTATAGAGACGAAATCCTTGCTGCACTTCCTAAAGACACAGAGTTTGATCCTTTGATGGTGTTATATCTAACCAACAATACCAGCGCAAAAGATATTGAGAGCGCATCTAAGTGTCTTTTTATCAAGGCCGCTAAGCTCTATCCTGCAGGTGCCACCACTAATTCTGATAGTGGAGTGACTGACATTAAAAACATCTATCCAGCATTGGAGATGATGAGCAAGACGGGTATGCTTTTACTGGTTCATGGAGAGGTTACGCATTCTGACGTTGATATCTTTGACCGTGAAGCGGTCTTTATTGACCAAGTTTTAACTCAAATTGTTAAAGATTTTCCAGATCTTAAAATTGTTTTTGAACATATTACGACAAAAGATGCGGTAGATTTTGTCTTGAAGAGCGGCAAAAACGTAGCCGCAACTATCACCCCTCACCATTTACTGGCAAATCGTAATGACATGCTGGTCGGCGGCATTCGTCCTCATTATTTCTGTCTACCTATTCTTAAGCGAGCGAATCCCCATCAATTAGCCTTACTTGATGCAGCTACCAGTGGAAATAAGAAATTTTTCTTAGGAACAGACTCCGCGCCACATGCAAAGGATGCAAAAGAATCGGCTTGTGGTTGTGCGGGAATTTTAAGTGCACATTGTGCAATTGAACTCTACGCACAAGTATTTGAATCAAGGAATGCTTTAGATAAGCTTGAAGGGTTTGCCTCACACTTTGGCCCAGATTTTTACGGCATGCCTAGAAACACGCGGACTATCACTTTGTCCAAGGAAGACTGGACAGTGCCAGAAAGTTATGAATATGCAGGCTCGACTATCGTGCCATTTATGGCGGGAGAGGTTTTATCTTGGAAGTTAGTTTAGTGTCTGGTCAAAGAAATTTTTGGCCGTTCTAACATCGAGTTTAATTTGCTCTTTTAGTTGATTAAAGGAGTTGAATTTTTGCTCTTGTCTAATTTTCTGTTTAAACACAACCTCGGCAAACTCGCCATAAACCGTTTTGTTAAAGCTAAACAGAAACACTTCTAGTAAGATATTTTCGCCGTTAACGGTAGGTCGCTTGCCAATATTGCACACACCATTAAATGTATTTCCAAGTAAGTGAACTTGTACACAGAAAACACCTAAAACAGGACTAATATTGCGTTTAATGGGGATGTTGATGGTTGGAAAGTTGATGGTTCGGCCTAGCTGCTTTCCTAAGATAATTTTTCCGGAAATAGAGAACTCTCGCCCTAACATCTGAGAGGCCAATTCAAAAGCGCCCTGTGATAAAAACTCTCGAATCTTTGAGCTACTGACTCGGTGATTGTTGCATAGGATACTTTGAGTGTTTTCAACTTTAAATCCTTGTTCTCTACCCAGGGTTTTCAGTAGTTTGAAATCCCCCGTTCTTCCTGATCCAAATCGAAAGTCGTCGCCAATAAGGCAAAACTTCATTCCTAACTGATCCAGCAATATTTTCTGTATAAAGCCTTCAGCACTAAGTTTAGAAAAATCTTGATTAAAGGTAATAATTAGGTGAATGTCTAGCCCCAGTTGTTTTAATTGCTGATGCTTTTGTTTAAAGCTACTTAGGGTGGCTTTCTTGCGACCAAAAAAACTTTGCGGGGTTGGGGTGAATGAAATAAGCACGGAGGGCAGGTGTAATATTTTAGCTTTTTCAACTAAGCGTGAAATAATATGCTGGTGACCAATATGAACGCCATCAAAATTACCAATGGTAATAACACTTCCTGGGTATTGTTTTAAATTATGCAGTCCGCGGATAATATTCATGTAACTATTTTAGTCTATTTGTTCGTTCAAACCAATATGCGTTAAGCTTGAGATTTGGGAAAGGATTTTAGATACAGGTTTTGGCATGCCAACCTCAACCTGGTCGATAAGATGAAACTTAGCGCTACTAGAGGGGCAACTGATAACAACAGGGCGTATGTGTAAATGGTAGTGCGTGAAGGTATGCTTAAAAACCGGAAGCTGTTCGATGATTGTAGCTGACGGGTCAAATGCGTGCATAGACTGAGTGATAGACACAGGCGTGTCTTCAGACTCTACTAAGCTCCATAGGCCTCCCCAGATTCCCTGACTAGGTCTTTTTTGTAAATACACCTGACTGTTTTTAACAAATACTAGCATTGCAACCGAACGGCTAGGCTTGATTTTTTTCGGTTTTGGATTAGGATAATCGAGCTGTGTTTGAGCAGCACTTGATTTGCAAATATTGCTAATGGGGCAAAGGCTACAACTAGGATTGGTGCGAGTACAGATTGTCGCACCTAGATCCATAATAGCCTGAGTATAGTGGTCCGTGCGAATGTTAGGCGTATGAGATTCAGCTAGACGCCATAACTCTTTGAGCGTACTACTTTGGGCATAATGACCTTTGACTTGATGAGTTCTCGATAATACTCGTTTTACATTGCCATCTAATATAGACTGTTTTTGGTTAAATCCAAGTGCTAGTATCGCACCTGCTGTTGATCTTCCGATACCAGGAAGGGCAAGGATTTGCTCGAGCTTTTGAGGAAAACAGCCTTGATAATCATGTGTAATAATTTTGGCAGTTTTATGTAGGTTTCTTGCTCTTGCGTAATAACCCAGCCCAGCCCATTGAGCCAAAACAGCATCTTCTGGTGCGTTAGCTAAATTACTAAGTGTAGGGAAGTGGTGAAGAAAGCGGTTAAAATAATCAATTACCGTACTAACTTGGGTTTGTTGAAGCATAACTTCACTGAGCCAAATGTGATAGACGTCAACTTTATCTTTATCCCCAATTTGCCAGGGGAGGTTGGTGCGCCCATGAACATCAAACCAGGTAAGGAGCTGATCAGCAAGTTGTGACAATGTATTACCTAAGTTTTAAAGGGTCTTCAGGATCAATACCGTCCATGAAAGGCCTGTTCACATCTTCATGGGTGGTTTGATACACGCAACCAATCCAGTTGCTTATAATTTGTCTCGTGGCGTCATGCCAGGTGTTGTCTAGCGTCTTACTAATAAGATCTTCGGGGAAGTCATTAATACTAAAATCACCTGCTAATAATTTGACCTTGTACTCGTCTAAGATGGCTTTATTTTGTTCGCCTAAGTAATGTGTAGGAAAAACAGGATAGGCATCTCGATAGCCAGATAGGTAGGCTATGATTTCACGCTTGTATTCTTTAAGCAGGCTAATAGTGTCATACTCAGGATGCCCCTGGAAAAAGACGATACGCAGTAGGTCCTCGCTCACACACAGATGTGCACCTATGTCGCTATCAACCAAAATTTTAATGCCGGCTGTTGTAAATTGCTCCTTGGTTATTTCATTAAAACGAGAATGCGGCACGTTAAAGTTGGTGTTAACGCCACTAATTAGAGGGTGGCTTCGATTTGCAATTTTATGTTTAAAGACGCCCCAACACTTATTGCCAATAGCTTGGCGTTTCTGCTGGTATCTGAACTCCATCACCGCGTGAGTGGCTAAGCAAGAGCATAAGGTAGAAGTGACGTTTGCATATGACCAGTCAATGACAGCCTTTAACTCATCGTAAAAAGGTGCTTTTTTCAAGTCGGCCTGCTCAACATGAGCCCCTGTAATAATAAGAGCATCTAGGCCTTGTAATTTTATTTCATCAAAGCTTTGATAGTGCTCACTAACGTGCTTGGTCGCCTTTTCGCCACGCTCAACAGAAGGCAATGTAAAGGGATGTAAATAAAATTGAGCAATTTGGTTAGAGTGACCAATGAGACGGAAAAATTGACGCTCAGTGGCCTCCAGAGCGGCGTCTGGCATCAAGTTAAGTAAGCCGATATGAAGCTCACGAATCACTTGGTGATTGGCCCGATCTTTACTTAATACTATCTCCCCTTCAGATTTTAGCCGTGCAAAGGAAGGTAGTTTTGAATGGGCAATTAAAGGCATTAGGAGATAGCTCCTGCAATTAGCTCAAGCACTTCATCGGCATGGCGACATTGATACAAATCTTCGCTGTCAATGGTGTAACCATACTGTTGGGCAATACGCTCGTATTTTGGCTTGCGATGCTCTAATAAGCGGGGAAATATCCAGCGAATAAAAGCATCTGGGTTAATTTGTGCCACATAAGTAAGCTTGTTTTCTGCTAAGTAAATAGCCAGCTGTTCTTGTAAAAACCTAGCCTGGTAGTACATTGGCTTAGGGTGAGTTTGTGCACGCTCTATTAAAGTATTTTCATTGCTTTTACTGGCACGAATGTATAAGATTATTGTGTGCTCAGCTAAGGTTTTATAAATATTTTCATTGTCAAGTTCACACAAGCTTCCACCTGCATCATTGATAAAGTTGGCTACACCTTGTCGCTCAGATTTAGCGATAAAGCCAGGCACATCCAGCATAGTATTAGACTCTGCCTGATTGAATAAAGCTTGGCGGCGCATGAACTCAGCAATGGGCAGGCCTCCTAGTTCAGGATTTCCAACCTTCCCTAGAAAGGACGCAACTACAGATAGGTTGTCAAAAGTGATATGATTTTGAACGCTAATTGAGTCATTTTCGAGCAGCTCTTTTAGCTTTTCGTCCTGCTTAATGCAAGACTTTATATTATCTAAAATATCATTGTTTAGATATTGAGCGCCAATACGATAGTCACCTGAGTAGTGAAAATAATCATCGTTTTTAGATAATAATTTGGCCAGATGTGTTTTTCCAACCCCAGACATGCCTAACAGGGTTAGACGCTTATGTTGGGAGTTGATAAATTCGTTAGCAGATAGTTTCATGTGTTTTGATTTTAACGCCAATCTTTTATCTATAGCAACCCATCTGCTTTAAACATTTCGCGAATACCGCGAATAGCTTGACGAGTTCGATGCTCATTTTCGATCAAACCAAAGCGAACATATTGATCACCATAGTCACCAAATCCAACCCCTGGAGAGACGCCCACTTTAGCTATTTTTAGTAGTTTTTTAGTGAACTCAAGCGAGCCCATGGATTGGTAAAATTCAGGAATTTTAGCCCAGACAAACATGGTAGCTTTAGGCGGCGTTACCTCCCAACCAATGCTATTTAAGCCACTACACAAAACATCGCGACGATCTTGGTACATATTTGATATTTCCTGAACGCAGGTTTGATCACCCTCTAATGCTTCAATAGCAGCTACTTGAATTGGCGTAAACATGCCATAATCAAGGTAAGATTTTATTTTTGCTAATGCTTTTACTAAAATCGGATTACCAACCATAAAGCCAACGCGCCAGCCAGGCATGTTGTAACTTTTTGAGAGTGAGAAAAACTCTACAGCAATATCTTTAGCGCCTTTGACTTGCATAATACTGGGTGCCACATAGCCATCAAAAACAATATCGGCGTAAGCTAAATCTTGCACAACCCAAATTTCATGCTCTTTGGCAATTTTAATAACCTTCTCAAAAAACACTAATTCAACACATTCTGTTGTTGGATTGGATGGATAGTTTAGCACCAGCATCTTCGGCTTTGGCCAAGTGTTTTTTATAGATCTTTCAAGCTCGGCCAAGAAGTCATCCTCTGGGCCACAAGGCACATGCTGAATATCGGCACCCGCAATGACAAACCCATATGGGTGAATTGGGTACGCGGGATTGGGTACCAAAACTGTATCGCCCGCCCCCACTATTGCTTGCGCTAAGTTTGCCAAGCCCTCTTTGGACCCGATAGTAACAATTGCCTCTGTTTCTGGGTCTATATCAACGTCGAAACGGCTCTTATACCAGTTTGAAATAGCTTTACGTAAACGAGGAATTCCTCGAGATGTCGAGTAGCGATGCGTGTCTTTTCTGCGAGCCGCCTCAACTAACTTTTCAACAATGTGATCGGGAGTCGGCTGGTCTGGGTTACCCATGCCAAAGTCAATAATATCTTCCCCACGCGCTCTCGCCTTAGATTTAAGCTCGTTAGTAACGGCAAAAACATAGGCAGGAAGTCTTTTAATTCTAGGGAAGTCGTCGTTCATAATGTCTTTATTGAATGCCTAAAAGCTCAACATCAAAAACCAGAGTTGCATTTGGCGGAATAATGCCACCCGCGCCCATTTCGCCATAAGCCAGCTTTGACGGAATGGTTAATTTGCGCTTGCCACCTACTTGCATACCATCGACACCTTGATCCCAACCAGGAATTACTTGCCCCACCCCTAACTGAAAGTTGAAAGGGTCATTGCGATCAACACTTGAGTCGAATTTTTTTCCGTTAGTTAGCCAGCCTGTGTAGTGCATAGAAACATGGTCGCCCGCTTTACAAGCCGTACCTTCACCTAATGCTAATTCTTCAATGATTAAATCTGCCATAATTCTCTCCTAATAAGTTAGTGCAATATCATAAGCACCAAATTTTCTAATATTAATAACGCCAGAATCTAGAATTAAATACTGCGCCTTGATACCTTTTAAAACACCCGTTATGACTGGTGTTTTATCAAAATTTAATGAAGTAATTTTGCTGGGATATTCTACCACAGGGTAGTTTATTGCCAGCACTTCATTGTTCAATATTTGAGCGCTCGTTGTGTCAATGGTATTTTGAATGTTCCCAAGTAGTTCGTTTTTTGTCGCTAGAAGATCAACCGGACTCACCTCATTCTTCAGCATTTTTCGCCAATTGGTTTTATCATTAACATATTGCTTTAATGCCATCTCAAGCTCACCCGATTTTAAGCGCGTATCTACTTCTAAGATAGGCAACGCGCTAATAGCCCCTTGGTCAATCCAGCGATTAGGGATATTACCCTTGCGAGTAATTCCAACTTTAATGCCAGACGAGTTAGCCAAATAAACAACATGGGGAGAAAAGCAATTATCTAGACCCCACTGCGGCTCTCGACACGTACCAAGATGGTGGTGACAAGTTTCAGGCTTCATGATGCATAAGTCACAGCAGGCTAGTTTTTGAGAACAGGGGTAGCAATAGCCCTGAGAGTAGCTTTTATTGGTTTTTTTGCCGCAGTGACTGCAATGGATAACGTGGTTAAAGCTTAACGTGATTTGTTCACCCACTAGGTCGTTCATGTTTAATAATTTATCCCCAATTGGAAGCTGGTACTGGGCAACCCCCTTATTAAGATGGGTGTGCATTTTTTGGATTAAACCGCTTAGCTGCATGATTGCTATTGCATCAACAATTGTTGAACCTGCTGATATTTATTGGCAGTTTTTTCTATGATATTTTGTGGCAACTTCGGCGCTGGAGGTGCTTTGTTCCAGTCTAGTGTTTCTAGATAATCTCGTACAATTTGCTTATCAAAACTTTGTGGACTTTCGCCAACTTGGTAATCTTTAGCTGACCAAAAACGCGAGGAATCTGGGGTTAGCACCTCATCCATTAATGTTAGCGTATTGTTTTCATCTAAGCCAAATTCAAATTTAGTGTCTGCAATGATGATGCCGCGCTCGAGTGCAAATTCAGCCGCAAATCGATAAAGCGCCAGGCTAGCCTGCTTAACTTGCTGAGCCATATCTTCGCCTAAAATAGCGACAGTGGTGGCGAAGTCAATATTCTCATCATGCTCACCGACAGCCGCTTTACTGGAAGGTGTAAACATTACATCTGGCAACTTTTGTGCTAATTTAAGATTCTTAGGCAGGGTTATCCCACACATTTTCCCAGTATTTTGATAATCCTTCCACCCCGATCCGATAATATAGCCACGAACAATTGCTTCTAGCGCCAAGGGTTTTAATTTTTTGACAATAATAGCACGACCTTCAACTTGTTCAACCTCTTGATCGTTTAGAACGCTATTTAGAGGCTCATGCGTTAGGTGATTTGGAATTATATGCTGGGTTTTATCGAACCAAAAATTAGCCACAGAGGTTAATACAGCGCCTTTTTTAGCAATTCCATCATCAAAGACCACGTCAAAAGCACTTAAACGATCAGTGGTAACAATAAGCATTCGCCTATCGTCAATATCATAAATATCTCTTACCTTGCCTTTTTGGATAAGAGGTAGGCTTAAATTGGTTTCAAATAGAGTTTCCACGATGATTCCTTTGACAATGATTGCAATAAATATTAGACATATTTTAATCGATTGTCTGACTTAAAATTATGATAACTTTTGCCGTGGTAAAATAGATAATAAATCGCTATGATGAAACAAATTCCCCTTCTTATTATATTGTTGAGCCTTGACATTGGAGCATCTCCGCTCTCAGATGGTGCTCTGCGTCTAATACAAATTGGCAATGAGATTGGTTCGCGTGATGTGGTGCTCAGAGGGCAGTCTTTGTTGTTAAAGGGCGCATTTGATCTTAATGATTTTGACGCTATGTATGAAGCGTCTAAGCAACTTAGGCGGGGCAGCGAGCTCATGGGCTACCCCCCTCAAGAGCGAGAAGCTAACGAAATTTTGATAAAACTGGTTCGTAGAAGTTACGACACAGCGCTTTATGAATACGCCATGTTTTTGCTGGATGGCGATAACGGTTTTATTAAGAATGAGTTTTTAGCGCTTAACCTATTTGAAGAATCTTTTAAGGTGCACGGCAATCCAAATTCTGCGATGATGGCGGCTATTATCCGCAACGAATCTTTGGTACCAGGCACCAAAAAAATACACCACATTGATGAGCTCATCACTTTTGCTATATTAAATAAGGTAGCCGGTGCAAAGGCCTATCAGGCAAAGTATATCGAGAAAGATTATTTGAGCGACTTAGCACCTGAAAGCTGGCGCGATTGGATTAAGACACAAGGGCTATAGACTGGCTAAAATTGCACTAACTTGTGCACGAAAACCCCATAATTTTGAGCCAGCAACCTTTTGTTGCTTGGGAAGTTTGTAGCTTAATGGATCCTTACGCTTGCCTTTGAAACGAAGCTCGTAATGTAGGTGCGCACCCGTAGACCTTCCGGTTGAGCCGACATAGCCAATGACCTGTCCTTTTTTCACCGACCCACCTTGACGAAGGTTACGAGCATATTTAGAAAGATGCGCATAAACCGTCGTGTAGTTGGCTCCGTGCTTAATAATAATAGCCTTTCCTAGGGCACCCTTCCAGCCTTTGAGCTTAACAACCCCATCAGCAGTTGAAACAACAGGTGTTCCACGATCAGCGGCATAATCAACAGCTCTATGAGGGCGATAGGTTTTTAAAATAGGGTGGTAGCGACTTAGTTGAAATTTAGAACTGATGCGTTTATATTTAAGAGGCGCTCTTAAAAAAGATGCGTTAAGCGTGTAACCATGTCGATTGTAGTAGCTGGTTTTTCCACGTTCATTGGTATGAGAAAATGCTTCAACGCTCTTATTCTTGCCTTTATAAATAATGCCAATAGGCTTCTTTTTGCCATTGGTGACAATAAAAAAGCGATCACCTTTGTGCAAATCAGTATCAAAATTTAAATGCCAAGACAACGCCTCAACCACCGTATTAACAACACTTAGCCCGAGACCTGCCTTTTGAGCGTCATAGCCAAAAGAGTTGTTAATGACAATTTTAGTAACTAAAAGCGGACTAAGATTTCTCTCATCTTTATTGGATGAGCTAACAAACCGGGTGCCAATCAGTAGCGCTTCAATCGTATCCTTCTTATGTGAACGATAACTTAGTGATTTAAAGCGGCGGTTGCTATGCAGTCGTATAATGACACTTTCACCAATATTAAGCTGATTAAGCTGTTTATTTTGTGGGCTGGCCGACAGTAAGTTAGCCAGCAATCGGTTTGATAGGCCCAACTTAGAAAAGTACCCACTTAAGGAGTCACCATGTTTAACTATAAAGTGGTACTCACTATCTTTGGCAAGAGCATTGCCTGAGTTAAGTAGCAGTAAAAACAGCAAAGCACCGGCTAAAAATCTACGCATAGGCTTGAACCACTTCACTGGCAATAGTGCGAGCATTTAGATCGTTATTAATAACGTCATCGAGCGTATCAGGGTGAAAGTGCCTTGCCTTTTCTAGCGTTTTTTCAATGACTATTGAAATGTCTAAAAATTTTATCTGACCTTCTAGAAAACTAGATACAGCGATCTCATTGGCAGCATTCATCGTGCCCATGGCGCTACCACCTTTTTCCAAGGACTCAAAAGCTAGGCGCAAGCAAGGGAATTTATTAAAATCTGGTGCGTAAAACTCCAAGGGAGAGTTTTGTGTCAGATCTAATGCTGGAACGCCTGATATGATTCGATCAGGATAGCTCATTGCATATGAGATCACAGTGCGCATGTCTGGATTGCCAAGTTGTGAAAGGGTTGACCCATCTTCAAAATAAACTGAAGAGTGAACAATGCTTTGGGGATGTACAACCACATCAATGCTTCGGGTGGGCAGGTCAAACAGATAATGCGCCTCAATTACTTCTAGGCCCTTGTTCATCATGGTGGACGAGTCAACGGATATTTTGCGCCCCATTGACCAGTTTGGGTGGGCGCAAGCTTGTTCTGGAGTTATCGTTTCAAGCTCTGCAAGAGGCGTATGCAAAAAAGGCCCGCCACTGGCAGTTAGTTGAATTTTACTCAGGCCTGAGTGTCCACCTTGTAAGCATTGGAAGATTGCACTATGTTCTGAATCAACAGGAATAAGTTCAGCATTATTGTCTTTAACTGCCTGCATAAAGAGGCCACCCGCCAACACCAAAGACTCTTTGTTGGCCAGCATAATACGCTTGCCTGAAAGGGCGGCAGCTAAACTAGATGCCATGCCAGCGGCACCAACGATTGCAGCCATGACGTAGTCAGTTTGCTCATGTGAGGCTATTTCGTCTAATGCTTTTGCACCTGAAAGAACAACTGTACCCCCTTGAATTTGACTTGACAACTGCTCTGCAGCCCGCTCATCTGTCATAACTGCAAAGGTTGGCTTATAGGCGTTACAAAGCCGCAACATTTCTTGCCAATTTGTATGAGCGCTTAATGCAAAAATATTGAATTTTTCTGGATGCAAGTCAACAACAGACAAGGTGCTTTGGCCAATAGAGCCGGTGGCACCTAGTAGGGCAATATTGATCATATTAGACCTAGGCCCAGTAAGAAAAACGGTGCTGCGGCTGTTAAAGAGTCGATACGATCAAGAATGCCGCCGTGTCCAGGTAGAATATTGCCACTATCCTTGATGCCAGAAGTACGTTTAAATAAGCTTTCGTATAAATCACCTAAGACCGAAACACTGGACACCACGACAGCCAGCAATAGGTAGGCTGGATATAAGTCTATGCTAATATTTTGCTGCTGTAGAAAGCCTAACATAATTATTAATGCAAACCCAATACCACCTAATGCCCCTTCAACTGATTTTCCAGGGCTTACTTTCGGAGCTAGCTTATTTTTTCCAAAGGCTTTGCCAACGAAGTAGGCGCCTGAATCAGCGGCCCATATGAGCAGCATAAGCAGCAAGAAGTATGCTCCTCCATGCACCGAATGTAGACTAGTTAGAGCAACCCACATAGGGACTAATAAAAGCACCCCGCCCATCACTCTAACAATACCAGAGCCATACCAAGACTGAATATTCTTGGGGTAGCTAACAACCCAGTATAAGTTTAACCCCCACCAGGCGACAGAGACATATAAGACAGTTTGCAGGTTCTGAGCATGCTCTGAGGCTACAATGCAGCAACCGACAATACCAACTGCTACCAAAGACCTGTATAGCGCTTGTTCAATTTTAATAAGGCGAGCAAACTCCCAGCCACCAAGTGCAACAAACAAGAGTAGTAAGTAAGAGAAGTAGGCTGTAGGCATCGCAAAGACTGCCCAAATAAACAAAGGTGCCAGTATTAAAGCAGTTAAGGTTCTTTGTATTAACATTAATTTTCCTTGCGTGAGCCAAAACGACGGTCACGATAATTAAAACTTTCAATGGCTTTTTTGAGCTCAATTTCATTGAAATCTGGCCAAAGCGTATCTGTAAAATAGAGCTCACTATAGGCAATATCCCATAACAAGAAATTACTAATTCTTAGCTCCCCGCTGCTGCGAATTAGCAAATCAACGGCAGGCTCATGGGCTAAGGAGAGATAGTTTGAAAACCCCTCTATTGTAATGTCTTCAGAAGATATAACGCCTTTAATAACAGCTTCAGATGCTTTTTTTGCAGCCTGTACAATGTCCCATTGCCCGCCGTAATTTGCAGCGATAACTAACGTAAGCCCTGTGTTTTCAGCCAACTGCATTTGGGCTTCAGAGGCTGTTTTCTGAATATCTTCTGGAAACAAAGACATATCTCCAATGATTTTTAGTCGAATATTATTCTTGTTAAGTTTTTTAACCTCTTGATTGAGTGCGGATAAAAATAACTTAAATAGTAGCGACACCTCTTCAGCCGAACGATTTTTATTTTCACTACTAAAGGCAAACAAAGTAAGCGTTTGTACGCCCATTTCACCACAAGCTTTGACCACTTTTCGTACGGCTTTAACGCCTTGTTGATGGCCAATAATACGGGGCAAACTTCGCTTGGATGCCCAGCGACCGTTTCCATCCATAATGATTGCAATGTGTTTTGGAATGTTCATATTAAATGAGAATTATACCTATAGAGTCATAATTGGCCACATAACAAACTTTGAGATGTAAAATTCAACCTATGAGTTTAGCAAAAAGAATTATTCCTTGTTTAGATGTTCGCGATGGCCGTGTGGTTAAAGGCGTTCAATTTATTGACATTAAAGATGCTGGAGATCCTGTCGAGGTGGCCAAAGGCTATGATGAGCAAGGTGCTGATGAAATTACTTTTTTAGATATTACAGCTTCGCATGAGGGTCGTGATACTACAATCCACATGGTAGAAAGAATCGCTGAGCAGGTTTTTATTCCACTTACTGTGGGCGGCGGCATTCGTAAGGCGCAAGATGTTCGCGTTATGTTGAATGCTGGTGCTGACAAAGTGGCTGTTAATTCGGCTGCTATTTTTGATCCAAACTTAATTAATGAACTTAGTAAGCAGTTCGGCTCCCAATGTATTGTGATTGCTATTGATGCTAAAAAAGTATCCAGCACACCCAATAAGTGGGAGGTTTTTACACATGGCGGTCGAAAGCCAACAGGGATTGACGTAGTAGAGTGGGCGATAAAAATGACAGAAGGCGAGCATGGTGCGGGTGAAGTGCTGCTAACTTCTATGGATTGTGACGGAGTCAAGACAGGCTTTGATCTTGAATTAACCAAGGCAGTATCAGATGCAGTGAGTGTGCCTGTTATCGCCTCAGGTGGCGTAGGTAATTTAGAGCATCTTTCTGAGGGAGTTTTAAAGGGCGGTGCCGATGCTGTTTTAGCGGCCAGTATTTTTCACTTTGGTGAATACACGGTAAAGCAGGCAAAGCTAGCCATGCAAGCAAACGGCATTGAGGTTCGACTTTAAAAATTAAATCTATCTTTATATTGAGAGCATCTGAGTGTATTATTACCCAAATTTTAAAAAAAGGTTTTTATGAATTCTAAAAAAGAGCTATGGGTATTGCTGGCCTCTTTTGTGTTGCCAATCGCTTTCGGCACCGCTTTTTTCTATCTGAGCCCCACTTCTTTTACTCAAAGTACCGTTAATTACGGTGAGTTTGTTAATCCCGTTATCAGTACGACAGAGGAGGATATCATCCTTGATGAAGCGCATGATGCAAGTCTTCAAGGTATATGGACATTGACTTATGTGACGGATCAATGCGAACAGTCTTGTCTAAAGACACTTGAGGATATGAAAACCATACGTATATTGACTAATGAAAACATGCGTCGAATTCAAAGCCTGTTATTAACTAATGGCGAAGTGAGCGATATAAGCCCAAAGACTTTGTCTGCGCGCGGAAGTAGCGCTTTAATGAAAAAATTAAACAGCTTTCCTAATAACCATTTATTTTTAATCGACCCGCTTGGTAATATTATGCTTCATTACAACCCTGAGGGATTAGTAATCAAACAGGTAATTAAAGATTTGAAACGCCTCTTTAAACTCTCCCGTATCGGCTAATGATTAAAAACTTTATAAACTTAGTCTCTAATTTACTAGATCTGTGCAAACTCAAAGTAGTGTCATTGATTCTTTTAACGGCGGTTGTTGGTATGTTTTTAGCAGTTCCTGCTCCTTATTTTCCAGACTGGTTGCTGGTGCTAAACGCATCATTAGGTATTGGGATGGCTGCGGCTTCAGCAGCTGTATTCAATCACGTGGTCGACGAAAAAATCGATACACAAATGTCGAGAACCGATCAGAGGCCTTTGCCACAGGGAAAGGTTAGTCGCTTCCAGGCGCTGACTTGGGGGGTTTTATTAGGTGTTCTTGGTCTAGGAATATTGCAATTATTTGTTAACACTTTAACAATGATCCTGACATTTATATCATTAATTGGCTACGCGGTAATTTATACTTTATATTTAAAAAGAGCTACACCACAAAATATTGTTATCGGCGGTGCCGCTGGTGCAGCGCCACCTGTATTAGGTTGGACTGCAATTACAGGTGGTCAAAATATTGAGTTTGCACTCTTGCTATTTTTGATTGTCTTTATTTGGACGCCACCACATTTTTGGGCGTTGGCAATTCACAGAGTTAAAGAGTATAAAAAGGTTAACATTCCAATGCTACCAGTGACTCATGGCATAGCCTATACAAAGAGACAAATTTTGCTTTATACCATTTTATTAGTAGTGGTGACGGTCTTGCCTTACCTTACAGGTATGTCAGGGCTAATTTACTTGGTTTCTGCCTTAGTTTTAGGAGCAATATTTTTATGGTATGCGATTAATATTATTACTCGTCCAAAAGATGTGCAGATTGCCTGGAAAACCTTTACCTATTCGATTAACTACCTAATGCTAATTTTCCTTGCCTTATTGGTGGATCATTATTGGCTTATTACTACTTTATAAAAAAGGACTACTATGAAAGGTTTGGGGCAAGTATTTAAAGCAGTAACTTCAGCCATGATTGGCATTGGCAAAAAAGAAGACTTAATCAAGGACTTTGAGCGGAGCGAAAAACAAGGCCCGTGGCCTTATATTATTGTTGGTTTGATAATGACTATTGTTTTTATTGTAATTGTAATGACTGTTGTAAAATTCGCCATAGCTACATAGCCGCTTTAATCTAGAGTTTTAATGATCAGAGCTAATGCGGGCGCCATTTTTGATGCTTTATGTGGGTTGGTTAAGAGTCCTATCAGTTCAAGACTAGGATTTAACAATAAGTAGCTAGCAGTATGGTCAATTAGGTAGTTGTTTGCCGGCTTCACTACTTCCATAGAGTGATTGTGTGGTTTTTCCGACTGCATCATCGCCTATGTATTCTCTTAATTTATTCATCCTTAACTCTTAAATAAGATGCCCACCCTGTCTCATGAGCCCAGTAAAGGCCCATCTTGGCTACTTGGTCAACGGATACAATAGCAGTTGCCATTAGGAAATCCCCTGTTACCACGTACCCAGTTATAAAAGTAGTTAGGACCGCAAGGATCCTGTAGGTTATTGTTTTAAGTAGTACTATTTTCTGTGTCATATATTTTATTGTATACATATCGTTTCAAGACGCAGTCAATAGCCTTGCCTTCCTTACGGAAAGCAGGGCACCCTGAATTGCATCTATCTCTGACTGAACATGTATCATACTCCTTTGCTTTGTTAAACTTACTAGTGAACTCTAAGTGATCCTATTGAACATCAAGCAGTTTAAGATCCACATCTAGGGCTTTAGGGTTTGAATATAGAGAAACAGTAGGCGCTACTTGCCTTTTCAGCTCATTAAACTGAGCAGCACTAGGCGTTAATAAGAAGTAGGCTACCACTATAAAGCCAAGTCCAAGAGTAAGTGCGATAGAGGTGTTTCGTGTTTTAGTATGATTAGAGGCAGCCATGGAGAAGCTCCCTATTGGTTGTTTGATTTAAATATTTTATGTATTAGACTGATGATGCTTAGTAATAACAACAAGGCCACAGCATTGTGCAATACTGCAAGCGTCATTGGCAGTGATAAAATAACGTTTAATATACCTAATGATATTTGAGTAACGAGAAGCCCGCCAATGACCAGCTGGTAATTTTTT